>JAAXKA010000052.1 GCA_012269555.1 Alphaproteobacteria bacterium | reverse complement strand
AAAAAACACATAAAATAATTTCAGATTCTATTCATTTGTCGGCTGCATATAGTGGGCAGATAAAAGGCAAAGGACCGAGATACTGCCCATCAATAGAAGATAAAGTAAGTCGTTTCTCAGATAAACCTTCTCACCAGATATTTCTAGAACCTGAGGGATTAAATTTAAATACGGTTTATCCTAATGGTATTAGCACAAGCCTTCCTCGCAACGTCCAAAAAAAAATGATTGCGTCTATCCCGGGATTAGAGAAAGCTAGCATACTTCAATTTGGATATGCGATCGAATATGATTTTATTGATCCGAGAGCATTGGATAAAACTCTAGCTTTAAAAGCTTTATCGGGTTTATATTTGGCTGGACAGATCAATGGTACAACAGGATACGAGGAGGCTGCAGCGCAGGGGCTAATAGCTGGGATAAATGCAGCCATGTACGCATCTGGAAATGCAAGCACCACACAAGATGGGTTTTTCTTGGATAGAGCGGAGGCGTATATTGGTGTAATGATAGATGACCTAATAACATATGGGGTAACAGAGCCATACCGAATGTTTACTTCCAGAGCGGAATACCGTCTTTTGCTTAGAGCGGATAATGCAGACCAGCGGTTGACTTCTAAAGCAATAGAGATTGGTTGCGTTGGTTATAAAAGACAAAAATCATTCCAAAATAGAAAGGAAACACTCCACTATGCAAGACAAATATTGTCAAATTTAAAGGCTAAGCCTTCTCAACTAACAGCTCACGGGCTACCCTCTTCTCGTAATGGCAGTCTTTCAACAGCAGAAGAGGTGTTATCTAACAATAATATAAAGTTGTCAGACTGTATTTCCCTTTGGCCCAAGATTGCAGAAATTCCTAGAAATATTCATATGCAAATTGAAACCGATTGTCGTTATGCAAATTATGTTAAGCGTCAGGAAGCAGACATAGCGGCAATGAGAAGAGACGATGCATTAGATATACCAGAAGACACCGATTTTTCAAAAATAGGTGGTTTGTCAAATGAATCGGTTGAATTGTTTAATAGGTTTAGGCCCTCCTCAATAGGCCAAGCAAATAGAGTACCAGGATTAACACCTGCGGCCGTAGTATGTGTTTTGCGATATATCCGACAAAACCCAAAAAAAATCAGAATTATATCTAAAAGCAATTCGTCTACACGATAGCTATTTTTAATATGATAGATTCCTTTTATGTGTTGAAAAATAAATATAATGTTTCACGTGAAACATTATCTCAGCTTATAACTTATCATGATTTGCTTATAAAATGGCAAAAAAGATTAAACCTTATTTCACCAAATACGATAGATAATATCTGGGAAAGACATATTCTTGATTGCGCACAACTTTACAGTTTTCTTCCCAATAGGCCGTGCTGCATACTCGATGTTGGTTCTGGGTCAGGATTACCGGGTATTATAGTTTCAATTTTAACCAGTCAAAATGTACACCTCGTAGAATCAGACCAACGAAAATGTGCTTTTCTGAGAACAGTAACATCTCGGTTAAATTTAAACACGACTATTCATGAGAAACGCATGGAAAAAATGCAAACATTAATTCCTGACATCATAATAGCTCGTGCTTTTGCACCTATTCCAAGATTACTTAAGTTAACAGAAAAACAGCATCATCCAAAATTGCGTTTTCTACTTTTGAAAGGTAAGGATGTAGATTCCGAGTTGATTAATTTAGATACATGGAAGACACTACGTGTGACAAATAAGTATGCATCTATCACATCTGAAGATGGTTGTGTCCTAGAACTACAATTTAATGATGCATTATAAGGAAATTAAATGGCTAAGATAATATCGATAGCAAATCAAAAGGGGGGTGTAGGAAAAACCACTACGGCAGTTAATTTAGCAACAGCCCTTGCTGCGTGTGATAAAAGTGTTTTGTTAATTGATCTAGATCCTCAGGGCAATGCAAGCACAGGCTTTGGAATTGATAACATAGATAGAAATACACATATTTATCACATGCTCATTGATCAAATATCAATTAAAGAGGCAATAAAGTCATCGATAGTTCCTAAATTATTTCTTATACCAGCAGACACCGATCTTGCTGCCGCCGAAGTTGAGTTAAGAAATCGAAAAAACAGAGAATTCATACTAGATATGCTTCTTCGACCCATTACAGACTCTTATGACTTTATTATTATAGATTGTCCGCCCTCTCTTGGATTGCTTACAGTAAATGCTTTCTCAGCCTCACATTCTGTATTAGTTCCACTCCAATGTGAGTTTTATGCACTTGAAGGTTTGGCTCAACTTTTGAGGTCCATAGAACTAGTAAAGAAAAATTTAAACCCAAGTTTAACAATTCAGGGTATAGTTTTAACCATGTTTGATAGTAGGAATAATTTATCGGAAATGGTTGTGAATGATGTTAGAAAGCATTTTGGTAAGCAAGTGTATCAAACCATCATACCAAGAAATGTTCGCATATCAGAGGCGCCTTCATTTGGTCAACCTGTTTTGATGTATGATATTAATTGTTCTGGTTCCAAGGCATACACATCATTAGCGGCAGAATTATTACAACAGGAGAATGTAAATTTATGACAAAGTCGTCAAATAAGACAAAAAAGGTTTCGCGAGGTCTTGGTCGTGGCTTGTCCACTCTACTAGGTGATGCAGAAGCACGCGATTTATTACAAGAGCATCCTATATCCAATAAGAAAAATAACTTTTCAAAAAGTGAACCACCAAATATAAATCCCACTACAGTGAAAAATATTCCAATAGAATGGATTACTTCTGGACCGTGGCAACCAAGACGAAATTTTGATACAATGCAACTAGAAGAGTTAGCAAATTCCCTTTTAAAACAAGGGGTTATACAACCTATTTTGGTTCGTTCTTCTCCTGGCCAAGAAAATAAATATGAATTAATCGCAGGTGAGCGAAGATGGCGGGCAGCCCAAATAGCGAAAATTTATGAAATTCCTGCAATAATTAGAGAATTTTCTGAGAAAGAGGCTGCAGAAATAGCGCTTGTTGAAAATATTCAAAGACGTGATTTATCTTCAATTGAAGAAGCGTTAGCATATCAACAGTTGATTCAAACATTTGGTTACACGCAACAAACTCTATCAACTGTGATTGGAAAGTCTCGGCCACATATAGCCAATTTGTTACGCTTATTAACTTTGCCTGAATGGGTTCAGTCTGCATTAGAAAAAGGCACAGTATCTGTCGGGCAGATACGGCCAATAATCGGACATGTCGATATTGATAAATTAGCAGAATTAATAATTAAACAAAATTTAACGGCGCGTGAAGTTGAAAATTTATTAAAGCCTAAAAACAAAATTAACAAAAAATTACAAACACAGAATGAAAATAGTGACGTTGAAAATCGAAAATTAGAAGAAAAAATAGAACAACAAATTGGACTAAAAGCAAATATTTATTGGAATTCAAAAACAGAGACAGGTAGCATTAAGTTGTCTGTCTCATCTGTTGAACAATTTGACTCAATACTGGAAAGAATGGGGATTCAAACTCGGTGATTAGACAACTTAATGGCAACACCTAACAAGGACTGACCAATTAAACTATAAGGATTAGGATTTGAACCCATCTTGCATTGTCCTTCTAATAGCATAAATCTTTCCATTAGCGCAGAACACCCTTTTATAGAAAAAAGTTTGCTATGATTAATAACAGATTGTTTCCGTTTAAAATAAATTGGTGGTCGTATGCTATTTACTGCAGCTTGTATAGATAACCCTTTTTGTTTTTTAGCGCCGATTGTTATAAGAATTTTGACATGAGATTGAAAATATCTAATTATTACAATAGGTTGTATTCCTTCTGCGCGAATTTTTTTTAATAAAGGACCAATTGTTTCTATTTTTCCTCTAAATACACTATCAACTAATTTATCTAATATAGGTAAATAATTATCCCCCAAAACCAAATCTATTTCTTCTTTGGTTATAGATTTTGTTTTTGCAGCATATAAACTAATTTTTTCAATCTCGCTTCTATTGATTGAGCGATCATCTCCAAGTTTATTTGAAATGTATTCTGTAAGGTGATTAGAAACATCAATGTTATTTTGAATTAAGGTTTCATATATCAGTTTTTTTCGCTGTTCATCTTCATCTGGATAACATGCAATAGCAGCAACATTCGGATGTTTCTCGCATAAAGTTACAAGACTATGTTTGGTCGTACTGTCTTTGGCAGAGACAATCAATCTGCATTCAGAATGTAAATATTCAATATTTGACTTAATAGCAGACATGAGTTCTGTTGCTGTTCCACTTAAAAGTACAACCCGCATCGTTCCAAGTAATGTCAATGCATTTAGAGCATCTGCCAATAACGCAGGGTCCACCTGCACTTCTTTTCCTGTTAATCTAGTAACAGAAAAAGGATCATTTAAATTATCTGAAAATAGGAGCGCTAATTCTTTGGCACGTTCATCAATCAAGCCAGCATCCATACCATGTAACAAATAGGCAAAAAATTTACTATTTGGTTTTTTAAACAGCGATGCTATGTCTCTAGATAAGATTTTCATATGATTGCGACACTATTGGGTTACATTTTCTAAAAAATACAAATACAGGTTTTGATAAACACGCTGTGCCAATAGAACAGCCAAACGCTCACGTGCAAATTTACTAGACTGAGCTTGTCCATATAAACTAGCAACAGCTCCAGATGTCGCCTCAGAACTAATTTTTCCTTTATGGATAATCTCGCCACTATTATTATCAATTACTTTAAAAACGACCGTAACATCTGTATATTCCAAATTAGAAGAATTTTGACTTATAGTTAGTGTCTGCGTATTGGATACCTTTAGCGAATATTCAAGTTTATAAGTCTTGTTTTTTGTCGACCTTCCCACAGTTTGATTAAACTCTTTGTAAAATAAATATCCTAAATGAGATGTTGGGCTATTTGGCGTTATTTGGGATAGTTTGTTTTTAGCAATTAAATCATTATTATTTTCTAATGTCCGAATACATCCCGACAATAGTAATGTTATTAAAAATATTAATATAAAGTGAATACTTTTACCCAACAACGTTAATAATCCTGTTTGGCACCACTATAATTCTTTTGATTTCTTTTCCAGACATATATTTTTTTACTTCCTCACACGAGAGGGCTGCAGCCTCCGCTTCCTCTTTTGGTAAATCTAGAGGTAGTCTAAGCTTAGCTCTTACTTTGCCATTTATTTGTATAGCTATTTCAACGGTATCATCAATAAGCAGGTCTTCGAATATATCCGGCCATGGTGATGAGCTAACAAATTCTGAATTACCCAAGTTTGACCATAGTTCCTCAGCTATATGAGGGGTAAAGGGAGCCAATGCTTGTGCAAGGAGTTCTAAAACATGATGTTTTACGCGCGCTCCCACTTCCCCCTCATGAGTAAATGATGTTATGGCATTAACAAAAATATGAAGTTGAGCAACACATTTATTAAAAGAAAAACGCTTTATATTATCTCCTATAATTTGGACAGAGCGGTGAGATGTTCTGAGCAATTCCAAATTTTCTTGGGATAAATCTTTAATTTCTTTTCTGTTGAGTTTATGTTTTGGTTTCAAGGGGGGATTTATTGTTAATTTAAAAATTTTATTAATAAATCGAAATGAACCTTCAACGCCTGCCTCTGTCCATTCAAGGTCTCTATCTGGGGGAGAATCAGAAAGCATGAACAATCGCGCAGTGTCAGCTCCAAAAGATTTTATTATTTCTTCTGGGTCAACCACATTCTTTTTTGACTTACTCATCTTTTCAACGCGGCCGACTTTGACTGGAAGATTGTCATTAACAGAAACGAATCCCCCCTCTTTCTTTTTCACTTCATTAGGGAAAAGCCATTGGTTATCTTTTGATTTATAAGATTGATGACAAACCATTCCCTGTGTCATCAAGCCAAAGAACGGCTCTTTAAGTTTGATATATCCAATATCACTTAAAGCCCTTGTAAAAAACCTAGAATATAAAAGATGTAGTACGGCGTGTTCTACACCCCCGATATATTGGTCAACAGGCATCCAATAGGAAGCCTTTTTTGGGTCGAAGGCAATATTTGAATTTGGGTCTATAAATCTTAAAAAATACCATGAGCTTTCAAAAAATGTGTCAAAAGTATCCGTTTCTCTTTCAGCATTTAAACCACAATTAGGACATGTCACATATTTCCATTTTGGATGCATATCAAGTGGGTTACCAGGAGTGTCAAATTGCACATCTTCTGGTAGTTTGACTGGTAAATCTTCTTCTGGAACAGGAACAATACCACAGTTAGAACAATGAATAATTGGTATTGGGCAACCCCAATATCTTTGACGAGACACACCCCAATCTCGCAATCTATAAGAAACTTTTTTTGTTCCAAAATTCCCAGTTTCAATAGCATTAATAGCGACTTCTTTAGCTGTTTCTATATCAAGACCATTCCAATCACCAGAATTAATTATTTTTCCAGGCCCGGTATAAGCAACATCCTCTATTGAAAAATTATCTTTGATTTCATTCTCTGGGCAAACTACTTCAGTTACAGGCAGATTATATTTGCGAGCGAAGTCAAGGTCCCGTTGGTCGTGTGCTGGACAACCAAAAATAGCTCCTGTGCCGTAGTCCATCAGTACAAAATTAGCAATATAGATGGGAAGTTTTTTCCCTGTAACAAAGGGGTGATATACAAATAGTTTGGTATCAAACCCTCTCTTTTCTGCTTGTTCAAGTGCCGCTTCAGATGTCCCAAGTTTATCACATTCCGCAATAAAACTTGAAATTTCGGAATTTTCTTTTGAGAGATATCCAGTTAATGGATGGTGTGGTGAAATAGCTAGAAATGATGCTCCAAAAAGAGTATCAGGACGTGTTGTAAAAACTTCTATATCAGTAAAACCATTAATTTTATCAGTTAGAAAAAATTTGAGCTGTGCGCCCTCAGACCTTCCAATCCAATTATGCTGCATTAGTCGAACACGTTCTGGCCAATCACTTAATGTTTTTATGGCATCCAATAGTTCTTCAGCATAGCGAGTAATATGTAAAAACCATTGAGATAATTTTCGACGCTCTACAGGAACACCAGATCGCCATCCACACCCATCCACCACCTGTTCATTTGCAAGAACAGTATTTTCAACCGGATCCCAGTTTACCCATGATTCTTTCCTATAGGCGAGACCTTTTTCTAAGAATTTAATAAATATTAATTGCTCATGCTTAAAATATTCAGGATCGCACGTTGCTATTTCACGTTTCCAGTCGTAAGAGAGTCCCATAGATTTTAATTGTTCTCTCATTGAATTTATATTTTGTTCGGTCCATTTGGCAGGGTGGGTGTTTCTCTCTATGGCTGCATTTTCAGCAGGGAGGCCAAATGCATCCCACCCCATTGGATGGAGAACATTAAAACCTTCTGCTCTTCTAAATCTTGCTACAACGTCGCCTAGAGTATAATTTCGCACGTGACCCATGTGGATGCGTCCAGATGGATAGGGAAACATTTCAAGAACATAATATTTCGGTTTCTCAGAAAATTCGTTGACACTGAAACAATTAGAATTCTCCCATGCTACTTGCCACTTTTTCTCAATTTGAGACGGAATAAAATTAGTCATGATATTTCAAATATTTTTTATTGATTAATCGAAGATGCACGTAATTCTCGTGCCCGTGTTAAAATAAGGTCCTCTAGTTTCGTAGCTAAAATATTATCTATTCCACCATCTTCCCAAATATCACCATTACGAGTTTGCACATAAACAATCACACGAATGGCATCTGAGCGTAATTCCTTATCTAAAACAAAAATAGCTAATTTAATTTGTTCGTTTTGATTGGATGGTAGGCTATACCAATCAGTAAGTATTGTACCACTGAAAACATCTATATCACCAACGGGTAAGATAGA
>JAAXKA010000135.1 GCA_012269555.1 Alphaproteobacteria bacterium | reverse complement strand
AAATTTTTTTCTAAAAGCAAGAAATTCATCTGTATTACAATAACTTATTTTTAGGCTAAAAATAGCACCCATTGAGGCTCGCACAGACTCAATCGAAAACGGGTCAGTACAATTATCAATTAAAATGATTCCATCTGCAGCAACAGCATCTATCGTACGGATGATAGTACCCAAATTTCCCGGGTCACGTATCCTGTCAAGTGCTACCCAACATCTTATTTTCTCCTCTAAAATATTAGAAAAACTTGTAGCAAATTGCGCATAAGCGCCAATCACAGTTTGTGGATTATCTTTATTACTCACCTTTACCAATAATGAACGAGTGACAGGGAGCACACGGCCACCTTCCTTCTCACATGCAGATATTAAGTTCGATATCAAAGGATCTCTATTTCGACCTTCCTCATAAAGTAGTCTTTTTGGAGCAAAACCCTGTTGCAATGCTTCTGTGCAAATACGCAAACCCTCTGCTAGAAACCAGCCTGTCTGTTTACGATATTTTCGTTCGTGCAATGAACGTAATCTTTTTATTTCCTGATTACTGGCAGAGGTTATTAATGGGCGTTGCTGCTTATCATTTAATAGATCACTCATTGTACTACCATATATTAAACAAAACACTATCACCTTAGCTTGCAAACATATATTTATCGGCCTCGTTAGATTAACTCAATTAAAAGAGACCTGTAATCTGCCCTTGATCACTAATGTCTATCATCTCCGCCGCGGGGGCACGAGGTAGCCCTGGCATAGTCATGATATCTCCACATACAACAACTATAAATCCTGCGCCAGCACATAATCTTACCTCACGTATGGGCAAACTATGTCCTTCAGGTGCACCGAGCAAACTCGGATCTGCAGAAAAAGAATATTGTGTCTTTGCCATGCAAACTGGTAAATCACCAAAACCATTCTCTTCCCATTCAGAGAGTTGTTTCAGGATTTTCTTATCAGTTACAACCTCATCTGCATGGTATATTTCAGTTGCGATCTTTTTTATTTTTTCAATGAGCGGCATTGAATCTGTATAAAGATATTTGAATTCTGCCTCTTCGTTATCACAGACTTCAACCACCCTTTTTGCAAGTTCTTCTATTCCTTTTGAACCGTTAGCCCAGTGCTTGCACTCAACAGCCTGCACGCCAACTTCATGGACAATTTTCTTTATAAGTTCAATTTCATTATTCGTGTCAGTCAAAAAATGGTTTATTGCAACAACAACTGGAACACCAAATTTACGAATATTTTCAAGATGCCTTATAAGGTTAGAACTCCCCCTCTGAACCGCATCTAAATTCTCATTTTCTAAGTCTTCCTTGCTAACACCGCCATTCATTTTAAGAGCTCTTACAGTGGCTACAAGTACAACGCAAGATGGAGTCAATCCAGATTTGCGACATTTTATATCGAAGAATTTCTCTGCACCCAAGTCAGCACCAAAACCAGCCTCTGTGACAACATAATCTGCCAACTTTAGTGCAGCTTTTGTTGCAATAACAGAATTACACCCATGTGCAATATTTGCAAAAGGTCCACCATGGATAAGAGCGGGATTTGATTCTAATGTTTGAACCAAATTTGGCTGCAAAGCACTTTTTAGTAGGACTGTCATTGCGCCATCTGCCCTAATATCCTTGCAATAAACGGCAGATTTATCACGGCGATATCCAATTATTATGTTACCTAGTCTCAGCCTTAAATCCTTAAGGTCATTCGCAAGACACAAAATAGCCATAATCTCAGAAGCTACTGTAATATCAAATCCAGATTCCCTTGGGAATCCATTTGCTACGCCGCCAAGAGATATTGTATTCAACCTCAATGCTCGGTCATTCATATCAATTACACGCCGCCACGCAATTCTTCTAATATCAATATTTAGCTCATTTCCCCAATAAATATGATTATCAATCATAGCTGAGAGTAAATTATGGGCAGAAGTAATAGCATGAAAGTCACCCGTAAAATGCAGGTTAATATCCTCCATTGGCACAACTTGAGAATAACCGCCCCCTGCAGCGCCCCCTTTCATACCAAAACAGGGACCAAGAGAGGGTTCACGAAGGCAAATAATTGCTTTTTTTCCAATTCGGTTTAAACCATCTCCTAAACCCACAGACGTCGTGGTTTTACCTTCGCCAGCAGGTGTAGGATTTATTGCAGTAACCAATATAAGTTTAGAATCATCCTTCTTAGGTTGCTCATCTAACCATTCAAGGTTCAATTTCGCTTTGTCATAACCTATGGGCATCACTACTTTACTTGGTATATTAAGACTATCCGCAATCTCGGAAATCGGCTTTAAAGTTGCATTACGGGCAATTTCTATATCACTCATTTATAGTTCCTCTAGTAGGATTGAACTAAGATAGATTTTACAAAAAAAAAATTAGTTTTTATTTTGCATACTTCGGGTGTAAGCTCTTTACTATTCATTGACGTTTTTTATTCGACATGAAGTAATCAAAAAGCGCCCTTAGAATTAAATTTATCATGCAATAATAAAAAATTAAGATTACAGATTCACTTTACTAAACGACAAGGTAATGAAACAACTTATTAACTTGCAACTAGGAGGTTTTTGTTGAGGGACGAAATAATTAAGGAACTATTGAAACCTCGTTCTGATTCTGAAACGGTCAGGGTAGGGTTTTTAATGTTGAAAGATTTTTCGTTGCTTGCTTTTTCAGCTGCGGTAGAACCGCTTCGTGCGGCAAACCGGTTGAGTGAAAAACCGCTATTCAGTTGGGTCACCACTCATATATCTAATAAAAGTGTTGAATCATCAACCGGCCTAGAGGTGTCTGTAAGTGGGGACATTAACGATTTATTTAAATGCAGACTTGTTTTGATTTGCAGTGGCATAAATGTAGAAAAACATACGGATAAGACCATAATCTCGATAGTTAGAAAATTAGAGCGTAATGGCATTACCGTAGGTGCGATTTGCAGTGGAACTTTTGTTCTAGCAAAAGCAGGGATGCTAAATGAAAAAAGATGCACAATTCATTGGGAAAATATTGATGCGATGCGGGAAGAATTCCCACACCTAGATATTACTAATGACCTATTTGAGATTGATGGAACACACATAACCTGTTGTGGGGGTACGGCAGCACTTGATATGATGTTACATTTAATTTCACAGGCCCATGGAGCAAAATTAGCAGCAGAAATCTCTGAAACTTTTATTCATGATAGAATCCGAGATAGTAATGACCGTCAACGAATTGAATTACGCTCTCGACTTGGCGTATCTCATCCTAAACTTTTAATGGTAGTTGCTAACATGGAGGCAAATTTAGAGGAGCCGCTATCTCAAACCGAACTTGCGGAACACGCTAAACTATCGACTCGACAATTAGAGAGATTATTTAAAAAGTATATGCAAATAACTCCTACTAGACACTATCTGAATTTGCGTCTGGCAAGAGCCCGATATTTTCTCCGTCAAACTTCAATGTCGATTTTATCCGTGGCCCTTGCTTGTGGATTTATTTCCGCTTCACATTTTTCAAAATGCTATCGTGAGACCTACGGATGCACTCCAAGAGCGGAACGAGAGACAAATTAATTGAAAAAGCTATTTGATGAAGAAACAAATTCCAAGGAGTTTAAACTTTTCACAGTAAGATATACCTAAAGACCAAACATTTTAGTTTAATTCAGCTGCAGATGATTTGATTTTTGAAATCATTGCACCTAAACCATTTTTTCGTGTGGGTGATAAATGCGTATCAAGCCCAATTTGCTTCAGAAAATCAGGGCTCGTATTTAATATTTCATTAGAGGTACGGCCTGAATAAACACGAAGAATTAGCGCAATAAGACCTTGTACTATTGCAGCATCAGACTGTGCTTTAAACTCTATCATATTTTCATCTGTCTTTTTAGCTACAAAAAATACCGTAGACTGGCAACCTGTCAACTTATATGCGTCTTTTTGATACTCAGCAGGAATAAGAGGCAACTTTCTTCCAAGATCAATTAAATGTTGGTACTTATCAGCCCAATCATCAAAAAATGAAAATTCCTCTATTATCTCGTTTATCTCAATTAAAATACTCTTTTTCATAAAAACTCACCAATTTATTTAAAAATTTAAAAAAAAGTACGTTATAAAAATTTGAACTCATTTAAATTTAAAAGCTAGTTTGATTTTATCTTATTTTCATGTGAAAATTAAAATTATTTTTAAAAAAGGTAATACCAAAATAAATTTCATTTTTTTTATTAAACCTTTTGAAGTAAATACTAAGACAAAAATTATGGTTAATCGGTTTCAAACTAATTTAATGCAAAGAAGTAAGGTTCATTCATCTTATGATTGGACAAATGCTGACATATTCACATTAATTGCTTTAATATGCTTACTGACCGTCCGCCTTTTCGCCATATATGTAACTCCTCTGGAACTCGGCGTAGATGAAGCTCAATATTGGGTTTGGAGTCAGGACTTATCATTAGGATATTATTCAAAACCACCATTAATAGCTTGGATTATATGGATTACCCACGCAGTTATAGGACATAGTAGTTTTGGCGTTAGAATATTTGCACCGATAATACATTTTTTAATTACACTAACTCTATGGAAATGCGCGTGTCGTTTATATGGTGATTCTACCAGGGCTCCAAGAATTGGAAGAATAACAGCATTATTATGGGCACTTATGCCAGCTGTCAGTCTGGGTAGCTCAGTCATGTCAACGGATACACCAATGTTACTATTTTGGTGCTTAGCATTATACTTAATTCTACCCTTAAATTCTGTGACATATCTATCTGCACGAAATTATCTGCTCACTGGTTTCATCATAGGCTTCGCTCTACTTTCCAAATATGCAGCTGGATACTTCCTTATTTGCGCAGGTCTGTGGTTAATGTCAGCTCATGTATCATCATATTCAAATCGATTTTTGTGTTTTGTAACATTAACTATTGGTAGTATTATTATCCTATCTCCTAATCTTATCTGGAATTTTTATAATGGCTTAGTGACAATTATACATTTGTCTGAGAATGCTAATATAAGTCAACCATCTTATTCTTTTAGTGAATTGAAAAAATTCTGGGAAGCACAATTCTTTGTATTCGGTCCTCTCAGTCTGGTTTTCTTTTTTGTAGGAATGTTTAAATGGGAAAAACATAGCTTATTTTTACTCTGTTTTAGTCTCCCTATTCTGTTAATTATATCTATTCAAGCCTACATTAAAGAAGCAAATGCGAATTGGGCTGTTGCTGCATATCCCGCTGCAACTTTGTTGGTGGCCGGCTGGCTTGGTAATTTTTCGAAGCAAACATTGAGTGCGATAACTATTTTTGTTAACTCTGTTATATCCATTACAGTAATCAGCATAGTCATTACTGGTCATTTAGGAAAGCTTACACCTGAATCTGACCCATTAAGGCGAGTTAGAGGATGGCATGCACTATCAACGGACCTTGGCATGCAAATTGATTTAAACAAAGCAAGAACAATTATCGCTGATAGAAGGGCAACTGCTGCTATTTTAAAGTGGTACTTTTATAATGAACCTGTAAATATTACAGTCTATGATGATGACAAAAAACCTGGTAACCATTTTGAACTTAAATTTAGCTATAATAGCGAATTCCCCTCACCAATTATTGCAATAACTACAGAGCAAATTGAACCATCAATAGCTGGTATTGAATGGAATGGTTTGATGGGAACCTCTAATCATCAAATAGCAAGAGATGAATATAGAAATTACTATTTCTACCTGGGAAGTAATTAAAAAAAAACCATCTTGGTTAAAAGTTTATTTTGGAAATTTTTCAGGCTCAACAAAACTCATAGCTTTATCTTAAGAAATTCTTTGAATTTAGACAATGTCTGCTCACTCACGTGATGTTCCACACCCTCTGCGTCCTGTTCTGCAACATCATCATTGACTCCAATTGCGATTAGAAAATCACGAACAACTTGATGCTTCTTACGGCTAGCTTCTGCTAATTTTACACCTGTTTCAGTTAAAAAAATTGACCTATACGGCTTGCTCTCAACTAGACCTTCTTTTTGTAGCCTTTGAATGGTTGCATTCACCGTTGGACTAGTAACACCGAAACGTGATGCCAAATCCACAGCCCGAGCTTCCCCTGTTTCAGCAATTAAATCTGAAATCATCTCTACATAATCTTCTGCAATCTCCGATTGGTGTGCGCGTCTTATACGCTCAAACTTATCTGCACTTTGAGCTTGAGAAATTAAGGGCTCTTTTTTCATTCATGCCTCTTGTTTGATTCAAAACAACAATATAAAAACTTTTTAGCATTAGCAAAGTTTTTTGAGTCTCTTCTCAATATAATCTATTTTAACGTTTTAGCACAAATCAGGATGAATTAATCACATTAGTTATCAAAATATGATATTGTAGCATCATAATATTAGGCTCACATGCACTTTTTACCAGGAATCTATGCTATGAATAAAAAAATTAGTACCCAGTTTAACCAAAAAGAAATCGAATGCCAAGCAGCGGCGTTTCGGCAACTTTTGGATCATCTAAGAAAAAGAACAGATGTTCAAAATATTGATCTTATGAATTTAGCTGGATTTTGTAGAAATTGTCTTTCAGGTTGGTACCAAGATGCTGCTAAGGAAAAAGATATATCTTTATCCAAAGAAGAAGCAAGAGCTATTATTTATGGGATGCCCTACTCTGAATGGAAAAAAAATTATCAAACTGAAAATTAAATCTAAAATTAGAAAAATTAATAAATCGAAAAAGGGTTTGTGAGTATGCCTGAGTTAACACCATCTGCTAATACAAGCGTAAATCAACTATCACAATATATTGAGCGTATTGAACGCTTGGAAGAAGAAAAAAGGGCACTTATGGCAGACATACGTGATATATACTCAGAGGCTCGCGCGACTGGTTTTGAGCCCAAAATTATGCGTCAGATAATTAAAATGCGAGGGCTTGATAAAGAAGTTCTCGCAGAACAGGACATTTTATTATCAACTTACCGAGCGGCTGTTGGTTTAATCGAAATACCGAATACAAACTAGGATATTTAAGTTTTAATGACAGATTGCAAGCACAAACAACCGTTTGGTGATAGACTATCAATAGCACTTAAAAAATTTGAAACGCCTTTATGCGTTGGTATAGACCCCCACATCTCTTTAATGCCAGAGTTTTTTAAAAGTCCTAATAGAAAGCAGCAGATAGAAAAAATAAAATCTTTTTCATTGTCTTGTATAGATGCAGCACAAAATCGAGTCCCCGCTATAAAACCACAAGTTGCTTTATTTGAGAAATTTGGGCCCGAAGGAATGGAAGTTCTTCAGCAAATTGGTAAGAATGCAAGTAGTGCCGGTTTACTGACAATTATGGATGCAAAAAGAGGTGATATTGGTTCAACATCTGCCGCATATGCAGATGCCTGGCTTGGTGAAAATGCAGCTTTTTATTGTGATGCTCTTACCGTCAATCCATTTCTTGGGCTTGATACATTGGAACCTTTTATAGAAAAAGCTATACGAGGAAATAATGGTTTATTTATTCTTCTTAAGACTAGTAATCCTGGTTCTTCCGATTTACAGGAATTATGTTACCAAAATAAGCCAATTTACCAACATTTAGCAAATAGGCTTTCCCCAATTATTAATTTACATAACGGAAAAACAGGATGGTCTTCTATTGGGGTGGTGGTTGGCGCGACAAATCCATCAGAGGCTTCGTTTTTAAGAGGTGCTTTACCATCTTGTCCTTTTCTTATACCAGGATTTGGAGCGCAGGGGGCAGACGCATCGATGGCACTTTGTGGATTAAAATATTCAACTGAACAAAAAATCTATCAAGGTGGAATTATCAATTCATCTAGAGACATTACATTTGGTAAAAAGGTTACAGATAGCAAAACAATTGCAGAGTATGTATCTTCGCTAATCCTAAATATTGAAAGTTCTAAAAGAGAGCTAAAATCAAAGTAATGTAAATTAATTTTTCTCAGAAAATTTACTAGACAGGTTTTATTTATTTTGGGAATGTGGGTGAACTCAATCTTTATTTAAGATAGGCTT
>JAAXKA010000176.1 GCA_012269555.1 Alphaproteobacteria bacterium | reverse complement strand
GGGTTATTTATTTTGGGAATGTGGGTGAACTCAATCTTTATTTAAGATAGGCTTTTCTGTGTCCCTTTATCCAACTCACTCAACACCGTCAAATTGGGTTGTTGTCCTAATTTCAAGTGGAATTATCATTTCTGTTGGAATGGGTATACGACAAAGTTTTGGCTTATTTTTATTACCTGTTAGCGATGTGCTTGGCGAGGGAAGGACCTTATTTTCACTTGCAATTGCACTTCAAAATTTAACCTGGGGAATTGCAGCGCCAGTTTTTGGAGCAATGGCAGATAAATATGGCCCAGCCCGCGTTTGTTTGGCTGGTGGTTTGTTCTATATACTTGGCTTACTTCTTATGGCCGGTTTTTTAAACCCTGCAACTCTAATTATAGGACAGATTTTAGTAGGAATGGCACTTGCAAGCGCTGGTATGTCTGTTGCTTTAGGTGCCGTTGCTAAGGTGGCTCCAAAAGAAAAAACTGGAATTGCACTTG
This sequence comes from Alphaproteobacteria bacterium, assembly GCA_012269555.1. Classification (GTDB taxonomy): domain Bacteria; phylum Pseudomonadota; class Alphaproteobacteria; order Puniceispirillales; family Puniceispirillaceae; genus UBA5951. Next base: position 7,638 of record JAAXKA010000176.1, on the reverse strand, counting down.
GATTAGTGACAGCCATAGGCTCTTTTGGACAGTTTATGATGTTACCATTTAGCCAAGCCCTTTTATCCAACTTTGGATGGCAATTAGCTTACGTCGTGCTTGCTATTTGTATCGCTTTTGTTACCGTTTTTTCATTCGGCCTTAGAGTGCCAAAAGGACAACGCACTTCATCAGCAGAGCTTGCAGATACAATTACTGCGAAGCAAGCTCTATCAGCTGCTTTTAAAGATAAAAATTACTTATTACTAACAACCGGCTTTTTTGTATGTGGATTACATGTTGCATTTATCGCAACGCATCTTCCAACATATATCATAGATATTGGGTTGAGTAAGACCACTGGGGGCTGGGCCCTCGCACTTGTGGGATTATTTAATATCATCGGCTCGTTTTCAGCTGGATATTTAGGAGGAAAGTATTCTAAAAAGAACCTTCTTTCATGTATTTATCTACTTAGGTCAATTGTTATTGCTTTATTTGTATTTATGCCACCTTCTACCGTTATGGCATTGTTTTTTGGAGCAGCAATAGGGCTTTTATGGCTAGGTACCGTTCCCCTTACGAGTGGGCTAGTTGTGGTGTTTTTTGGACCAAAACATGTCACAATGTTATATGGGATGGTATTCTTATCTCATCAGGTAGGCTCATTTTTTGGAGCTTGGTATGCTGGTTATATCTATGATTCATCTGGTAGCTATCTTACTATGTGGAGTATTGCTATTTCTGCTGGTATTTTTGCGAGTGCCATTAATTTCTTTATTCAGATTCCAAAGTATAGAGAACCAGCTACAGCTTAGGAAGCATATTGTTAAGGTAATAATCTAATGGAAATCTTTTATTTAGTCATCTATAGAGGCCAGGTATTTTTCTGCATCTAATGCAGCCATACAACCCATTCCTGCAGCCGTTACAGCCTGTCGATATACCTTATCAACACAATCCCCAGCAGCAAATATACCACTTTTTGAAGTTAATGTTGTACCAGATTTAACCTTAATATATCCTTCATCATCTAACTCTAGTATATTCTTAAATGGCTTTGTTGCAGGGTCATGTCCAATCGCCACGAACACTCCATGTGTGCTAATTTTCTTTTCATCATCATTTTTTGTAGATTTAAGAGAGACTGCATTAACACCATCATCATTGCCTAATATTTCGGTTACAGTATAATTCCATTCTACAGAAATATTCGGCTGTTTAAAAATACGTTCCTGAAGGATTTGCTCTGCGCGTAGTGTGTCACGACGATGGATTAAAGTTACTGACCTACATAAATTTGACAAATATAGGGCTTCTTCTACTGCTGTATTTCCACCTCCAATAACCACAACATCACGTTCTTTATAAAAAAACCCATCACATGTTGCGCATGCAGAAACACCCCTCCCATTAAATATTGCTTCACTTTCTAGACCAAGCCACCGGGCTTGCGCACCAGTAGCAATCACAATAGAATCAGCTGTTAAAACATCCCCTCCATCAAGGGTGATTTGCATTGGACTTGATGAAGCATTTATTGAAGTTGCAATATCATATACTACTCGAGCACCAACATTTTCTGCCTGCTTCTGCATTTCCTGCATCAACCAAGGACCCTGAATCACGTCTGAAAATCCGGGATAATTTTCAACATCAGTAGTAATTGTAAGTTGCCCACCAGGTTGCAGTCCAGCAAGAATAACTGGAGATAAATTTGCTCTAGCAGCATATATAGCTGCCGTATATCCAGCAGCGCCTGCACCAATAATTATTATTTTTTCATGCGAATGTGTCATAATCAAGTATCTTATAATATTATTTTGGAAATCTCTTTAAAGTCCAAATCACGGAAATTTTACTGCTATGGTAACTATAACCCCAGATTGCTTCAAGCAAACTTTATATAATTTAGTGATTTTGATATCTGTTTTTTATATAGGTCTTCTATTTTCTTTCAAATCTGCAAACGCATGCATTAGCGTAATTAGAGGAGAACCTGTCCAAGGAGGGTTAATTTTATTCGATTCAAAGAAAGCAACAAAGATTAAGCTAGACAGTAAACTAATATCTTTAAATCAGGAGAATGGATTTGTTGTTGGGTTTCATAGAGATGACCAAGCTGTAAGAATCATTACAGGGATCTGCCAAGATGGTTCGCCATTTTCATTAGAACTCAAACCGACGAGGCGAAATTATAAAATACAAAAAATTGATCAATTGCCAAATAAAATGGTAACGCCTCCCGAGAACACTCTGAACCGAATTTCCATAGAAAGTAAGATGGTTAAAGAGGCGCGATCTATAAAAGGTACTTCAACTGAATATTTCAGGAATGGTTTTGACTGGCCCCTTAATGGTATTATAACAGGCGTCTATGGAAGCCAGCGTATTTTAAATGGAAAATCTAGGCAACCTCATTTTGGTATTGATATAGCAGCTCCTGCTGGTACACCTGTAACAGCATCTGCATCTGGACATGTTGTTATGGTGGAGAATTTATATTTTTCCGGTTGGACAATTATCATCTCACATGGCGACTACATTTCTAGCACTTACTCACATCTTCAAACCATATCTGTTCAAAAAGGAGAAAATATTAATAGAGGGGAGAAGATAGGTACAGTTGGCTCCACTGGACGTTCAACTGGAGCACACTTAGACTGGAGAATAAACTGGCTAGACAAACGACTTGACCCTGAACTTATTGCAAATATCAAAGAATGATATTGTGTTTTGCTAACTTATAATAGGCTCTAATTCACCTATTTCATATCGCCCTGCCATTTGCTTTAGAGAGAGGGGTTTTATTTTATCAGCCTGTCCAGAAGCCCCAAATCTTTCAAATCTATCAATGCAAACTGCCTCCATAGCATCCCTGGCTGGTTTCATAAATTTTCTTAAATCAAATTCATTTTTTTGCTCTTGGGCTACCTTTCGAATTATACCAGCCATTGCAAGCCTGCAGTCTGTATCAATATTTACTTTTCTAACACCATTTTTAATACCTCGCTCAATTTCTGTCAGAGGAACACCCCATGTTTGAGGCATTTCACCACCAAATTGATTAAAAATATCCTGTAGTTCTTGTGGTACTGAGGATGAACCATGCATTACAAGATGCGTATTAGGCAGACGATTATGAATTTCTTCGATTACATGCATTGCCAGAATTTCTCCGTCAGGCTTTCGTGAAAATTTGTATGCCCCATGACTTGTGCCCATAGCAATAGCAAGCGCATCTACTTTTGTTGCTTTGACAAATTCTACTGCCTGACCTGGGTCTGTAAGCAATTGTTCATGCTCAATTTTACCTTCAACACCATGCCCATCTTCGCTTTCACCTTCTCCAGTTTCAAGTGAACCTAATATTCCAAGTTCACCCTCAACAGACACTCCCGCATAATGAGCCATTTTCGCTACAGAGGAAGTAACAGAAACATTATATTCATAATTAGCAGGCGTTTTTCCATCCTCTTTGAGAGACCCGTCCATCATTACAGAAGAAAAACCATATTGCATTGCCGTCATACAAGTAGCCATAGAATTACCATGATCCTGATGCATACAAATAGGAATATTCGGAAATGTTGCAATCAATCCTTTAATCAATGATTGAAGTAATAGGTCTCCTGCATAGGCCCTAGCACCTCGTGAAGCCTGAATGATTACAGGTGAATTAGTTTTTTCTGCAGCCATTAAAATAGCTAGACCCTGTTCTAGATTGTTTATATTAAAAGCAGGTAGCCCATATTCATTCTCAGCAGCATGATCCAGTAATTGCCTTAGAGTGATTAACATATAATTTCCTCATAACTGTTTTTAAATTCTTACTTTTTATTTATTAAGTGATTCATATTTGATAACTTCTTCTTCAGACCCAAAAATCAATGGTACTCTTTGATGCAAAGAACCTGGTTTGATGTTTAATATATCTGTATTACCATCAGTTGCTCGACCCCCTGCTTGCTCTACAAGAAAAGATATTGGATTCGCCTCATAAACCAACCTTAACCTTCCCTCATTATAATTATCTCTTTTATCTTCAGGATAAAGAAAAATTCCTCCTTCCCTGAAAATCCTCCATGCATCGGCAACTAATGACCCACACCATCTCATATTATAATTTTTTGCAAACGTGCCTTCTGTGCCATCTAAGCAACTCTGAATGTAACTACGTGTGCGTTGTGACCAAAACCTCATATTAGACATGTTTATGGCAAATTGACTACCTTTGGTTGGTAAATTTGGTTCCCATTCCATTTTAAAAAACTCTTCCTTATCCAGAAGGAACGCGGCAGCACCTTTTCCAGTTGTCAGAATTAAACTTGTTTGAGGACCATAAACAAAAAAACCACTAGCGAGCTGATTTATCCCAGACTGAAGAGCGTCACGAAGTAACTGCTCTGCTTCAAACACTTCAGTCTTTCTTGGAAGAATTGAAAAAATAGTACCAACGGACGTATTATTATCAATGTTGGATGAACCGTCCAACGGGTCAGCACAAACTATTAAATTCCCCTCTGGGTTCAGCAATACAGCAGCTTCTTGTTCCTCTGAAAAATAAGCAACAACATTTTTATTTTTTAATGCAGTAACAATTTTCTCATCTGCTATCAGGTCTAAAGCTTTTTGAGTGTCACCATCTGAATTTATATCACCGAGCTGTGTCCCAAGTTGATTTTCGGGTAATCCGTTTTTAGCAAGAGATTTTGCTATCTCCTTCGCGGCGTTGCTTAAGGAAAGGATGGTGTTTTGAATAGCGAACCCTAATTCGTCTTGTTCAATTGACTGTGATAGGTAATGATCCAGTCTATCACCCACGATGTCTCTCCATATCTCAAAAAAAGGCGCCCTGTAAAATTTTAAGAGCGCCTTTTATGATGTTCTAATGCATATTGTTTAAGTTACTATTCTCTATTACCAAAAAGGTGCAACAGCATAATAAACATGTTTATAAAATCGAGATATAGCTTCAATGCTCCATAAATTGATTTTGTTGCCGCTGCTTGAGCACTGTCAGCTGCGGAGTACATAGATTTGATTGTTTGTGTATCCCATGCAGTAAGACCTGCAAACACAAACACTCCTATAACAGAGATGGCAAACTGCATTAAATCGGAACCAACAAAAATATTTACAAGAGACGCAATGATTATTCCAAATAAACCAATGATCATAAACGAGCCCATGGCAGTGAGGTCACGTTTCGTAGTATATCCATAAATGGATAAACCAGCAAATGCTCCGGCTGTAACAAAAAATGCTCTGGCAACAGATTCTCCTGTAAAAACAAGAAGAATGGACGATAGGGATAGCCCCATCAACGCGGCATAAAGATAAAATACATTTCTAGCAGTAAATGGAGATAGTTTATTAATTTTAAAACTTAAGTACATCACTAAAGCAAATGGCGCAAACATAACAACATACTGAAGTGGAGAACCGTATACAGTTTGAGCTACTCCAGGTATTGTTAGAGCCGCCCATTTCATGGCGAATGCAAAAAGACCTGTTAGGGCAAGTGCTGTAGTCATATGATTGTAAACGCCTAGCATATAACGGCGCAAACCTATATCAATCTGACTTGCCTGTGCGGATGAAATATTAGCGTAATTATTATCTTGCATGTAAATACTCCTTTAACAATGCAAATTTTACTTCTCTTAATGTATGTTGGCTAGAACTGATGTGCAAGTGTTTGTCTTATGTATTTTCCATATTGTTGAAAGTTTATTAGGATAAATTAAAAATTTTTCCCTAATTTATGCTCTCTGACTAGCACGCAATCTAACAGAATCTGACTTTAATTGTCCACATGCAGCTAGAATATCACTTCCTCTTGGAGTGCGAATAGGTGAGGCATAACCTGCTTTTAAAAGAATAGCAGCAAATTTCTCTATTTTTTCAGATTTAGAACTAATATAGTTTGACCCTGGCCAAGGATTAAAAGGAATTAAATTAATTTTGGAAGGTATGCCTCTGATTAATTTTAAAAGGGCTATTGCATCCTCTTGGCTATCATTAACCCCGTCAAGCATTACGTATTCCCATGTGACTCTTCTAGTATTAGATAATCCCGGATAATTGCGTACTGCGTCTATTAGAGCTTGCAAGTTATATTTTCTGTTTATAGGCACAAGCTCATTACGAAGAGTATCATTTACCGCATGAAGGCTTATAGCTAAATTTACTCCTAAGTCTTCTCCACAGCGAATTATTTCAGGTACAATTCCTGATGTAGATAAGGTTATCCTCCTTTTTGATATGCCAATACCATCACCGGACATGACTATTTTCATAGCTTTAGCCACATTTTCATAATTAAATAATGGCTCCCCCATTCCCATCAATACTATATTTGTGAGTTTTCTATTGAGCTTTCCAGCAGGCCATTCTCCCAATTCATCCATTGCAAGTAAAATCTGACTACAAATTTCCCCCACAGTTAAATTTCGAACTAATCTTTGTGTACCTGTATGACAAAAAGAGCAATTAAGAGTGCATCCAACTTGACTAGAGATACATAAAGTACCTCTATCTTCCTCAGGGATATAGACTGTCTCAACCTCGTGTCCGTCTGATAACCTTATGAGCCATTTTATTGTGCCATCATAAGATTTTTGACGTCTGCTTATAGCTGGCCTTGCTATAATGAAGTGCTCCGCCAACAACGAACGGATTGGCTTTGAAATATTGTTCATATCTTGGAAGTCGGTGACTCCATGACACCAAATCCAACTCCAAATTTGGTTAGCTCTAAATTTCGGCAATTCCAGTTGCAAAAAAGCTTCGCTAATTTCCGAAAATGAAAAATCTGTCAGGTCCTGCAAATCTAGTCCCGCTATATTCAAGTGTTCCCCAAAAAATACTTCTTTTAAACTATATTTAGACCTTTTTTTAAGGGCAAATCTTATCTAACATTTGCTTTGCTTTAGTAAAGCCAGATAGAGAATAAATATCTATTGTTTTATTACCTCTGCTGGAAACACCCTCAACTGTAAGTTTATTTCCTCGTTTCATATTTCTAATAATCTTCTTATCCTCATCCGGTCCAAAAGACCACGCTCTGTCCTGCAAAGTAAAAAAGAGTTGCTTAACTCCATCAACATATAAATCAACCTCGGACTGTTTTTCAAAAACATACCCAGCAACGATTGAAACTACGTCTCGTTCTGCTTTGCCAGGCCCATGGGTTACAAAAACTCTCGTCTCTCCACGATTATTTTTATCGTAGTCTCCTTTTTTCTCAATCGGCTCGCTAGTAATGTAGCATAACCTGCCTGCATCTGTTTCCTGCCGAAGGACTGACCAGTCATTAAACTTTTCTATCTGAATTTTTTCCGAAGCCATGAGGCTTTTCATAAAAAGACAAATTATAAAAATTTTTAGGAAGAGGACTATTTTTTTAGTCATATTCTGCACCGTTATTAATTTTCTTTAAATTTTTACCGAATTGTAAAAAGACCTTTAAATTTTTACCGAATTGTAAAAAGACCTATAGCTAATTCGCTACTAAATCGCAAAACTTTAACGAAGACGCAAGCTATATAAAGGGTTTATTTAAAAAAAATGTGTCAAAAATTTGGTTATTATAAAGGTTATTTACTAAAAAGGTGCCAAATTTAAATATTTTGCATTGTTACTATGGAAGCATTT
>JAAXKA010000217.1:3379-8175 GCA_012269555.1 Alphaproteobacteria bacterium | reverse complement strand
GTTCCAGCCATGAGCCCATCTAACGTTTCGATTATTGATCAGTTTGGTAACTTATTATCAAATGCGCCTGATGATCCTGATCAGGCTTTAGCTGATAGCCAGCTGGAGTACCGGATGAGGCTGGAAAATATCTATCGTAATAGGATACAGAGTTTAGTAACCCCAATTGTTGGAGCTGGTAATGTTAATGCTCAAGTAAATCTTGAAATAGATTTTACTAGAAAAGAAATTTCGCAGGAAATTGTCGATCCTGATACTTATGCAACTTTGAGTGAACAAAATTCACTGAATGTAACAGCCAAAAAAGATTCTGTTGGTATACCTGGGGCGATATCCAATGAACCACCTCAGGAGGCTACCGTCAATCAGGAGCAAAACCAAGCTGGTCTGGCGACAAATGACCCTGCTGCGGAGGAGGAAAAATTTGAAACTAAGTCTTCAACTAATTTAAAAAATTATGAAGTCAGTAAAACTTATGAAACTGTTAAAAATCCCTCTAACCTAATTACACGTATCGATGCTGCCTTACTTATTCGAGATCGAAAGGTTGTGAACCCAGATACGGGAATAACCGCGTATGAGCCAGTTCCACAAGAAGTTATAACTCAAGTAGAAAATTTGGTAAAAAGTGCACTAGGAATTAAGCAAGAGCGTGGAGATAGCCTAACGGTTACCTCTCAGCCGTTTGTCGAAGAATTTGAGGGTTTTGTGACTAAGTGGTATGAAGGGGCGTGGTTCAGATCGATTGTTGAAAAAACTTTATTGGTTTTGCTTATTGGAGTTGTAGCACTAGGAGTGGTGCGCCCGATGCTTAACAAAATTCTTGTTCCTACTGCTAGCACCAACTCTGTAATGGAATTGTACGCAGAAGCGGAGACTATGGCAGAAGTTGCAGCTAAACGAGCGACTGAGACCGAAGCAGTAGAAGTTGATGAAGGTGAAAGTTTAGACGAAATAAAAGCCAAACTTAAACCAAAGAAAAAGGCTGGAGTTTCCGCGGATATGCTTGATACTGCGAATACCTATGATGATAAAGTTGCACTTGTGAGGATCATCGTTACTGAAGAAGCCAGCCGAGTTGCAAATGTGTTCAAGCAACTGATGAGAGAAGATCTTGAAGTTTTGAAATAGGATAAGAAAATGGCAGAAGAAAATATTGATGAAGGATTAGAGAACCTTACGGGTACTGAAAAATCTGCAATACTTATGATGTTGTTAGGTGAAGATGAAGCTGCCACGGTATTGCAAAAACTGACGCCGAGAGAAGTTCAGCACTTAGGTACAGCAATGTATTCGGTGACAGGAGTAGATCAGGAAACTGTAAATGCAGTTCTTGATGAGTTTCTAGACACAATCAAAAAGCAAACAGGGATCGGGCTAGGCGCTGGACAGTATATTGAGAATGTTCTTACGAAAGCACTTGGAGACGATAAGGCGCAGTCTGTTCTAGGTCGAATTACGCCTGCAAGCTCAGAATCGCAAATTGATATCCTTGACTGGATGGATGCAAGGGCAATTTCAGAGTTAATTCTTGATGAACATCCGCAAATTAAGGCGTTGATCATCTCATATCTAGACTTTGGTTTGGGAGCTGACGTTTTAACACTCTTACCAGATGATATTCAAGCAGATATTGTGCGTCGAATTGCAACCCTAGAAACCGTGGAACCCGGTGCAATCAAGGAGCTTGAGAGGGTAATGAAAGCCAAATTTGCGGCAAATACATCGCTGCGTGCATCTCAGATAGGTGGAGTGAAAGCGGCAGCCAAGATAATGAATTTTACAAAAACAGAAATGGAATCACGCATCTTGGGTGCTATTAAGAAAGAGGACCGAGATTTGATGGCCGAAATTCAAGATAATATGTTTGTTTTTGAAAATCTTGGAGGATCAGATGAAAGGTCTTTGCAAACTCTGTTAAGGTCTGTGGATCAGGATGTATTGGTGATCGCCATGAAAGGCGCAGAAACTGCACTTCAAGACAAGCTACTTAGTTGTATGTCAACGAGGGCAGCGGCCAACATTCGTGATGAAATGGAGGCACTTGGCCCAGTTCGACTTACTGAGGTTCAGGAAGCACAGAAGCAAATCATTAATGTTGCCCGTAAGCTGTCAGATGACGGAACGATTGTTCTTGCTGGCAGAGGTGGTGAGGAAATGGTCTGATGAATGAAGTTCAAGAAGATACAATAAGCGAAACGAACGAGACAGACTTCAAGGATCTACAAAGTTTATTAGAAGCAGCAAATCTATCGGAATTTAATCCTGAAACTGGTTATACGGAGGAAAAGCAAGACTTTGTAAAATTTGAGAGTTTTTTTGACATAGTGAAGTCAACAATCAGTGATGAGGTTGAGGTCCAAGAGAAAAAAGAAGGTGAAGAATTGGAAATTCTTGCTCATGAGCAAGAAGATACCAGCTTAGATCAAGAAAGATTAGAAAAGGATCTAAAGAAAGATCTGAATGAAGATGAAAATGAGATCGAGCCAGAAGACTTGGATCTAACACAAGTAGATATAAAGGAAGAAACGCCGGGTGTTGAAGATGAAAATAGTTTAAGAGCTGAAGCCGAGGTTGATAATGATGAAGCTCAAAACGGGAAGGTTCAACCAAGTTCCAATGATCAAATTGAAGATACTGATGATAAATCAGATGCTGTGCTTGATGATCCCATTATATCTGAAGCCGCGTTCGATAGTGAGCTTGAGAAAAATGCATACGAGAAAGGGCATAGGGCTGCATTAGAAGAGTTTGAGAGTTCCATGGAGTTGGAAAAAAAATCGTTACAGGATTTAACAGAGACGTTATTTTTGATCAGTGAAAAATTCCAAGAAGACACGGTAAACCTGATAAAGCAAAAATTGCTAGAGTTATCCGACGAGCTGATAGGAGCTAATATAAAAGAATTTCAAGAAAATTTTCTTAATAAAATTGAGCTAGCTGCTGAGAGTATAATTGCTGAAGTGCGTGGAGCGACACTAGAGCTAAATCATTCTGATTTGAAGATTTTGCAAGAAAATTCAAAGGTAAAAGATTTTGGTTTTCAACTTTTAGAGAAGAGTGACCTGAGAAGGGGTGAATTTCGCCTAATTACAGACTCTTTGGGTTTCGAGCAAAAAATTATTGAGTGAGGGTTCTGAAATTAAAATGATTGTAGAAGAAGACCTATCTATAAACCACAAGCATTTCATTTTGCGCTCACTTGATAAGGTTTTGTCGTCAAAGCTCACAAGCTCGGCTGCTTTTGGCTACGTAATATCATATAATGGTCAGGTCATAGAAGCTTCTTCATTGCCCGGCGTAATTGGCTCTTTATGTACTATATCTTGTCATAATGGAGAAACTATTAAGGGTGAAATAGTCGCCGTAAAGAAAGATAAAGTAGATATTCTTCCTTACGAAAGCAATTTAGACCTAAGAGTTGGAGACAAAGTTTTTTTAACCGAAACTCAGCAAGAAGTCAGAGTTGGCAGTGATTTGTTGGGTAGGGTAATCGATGGGTTGGGTGCTCCGTTAGACGGGTTAGGTCCCCTAAAATTATCAGAACGACAGGGCTTAAATGGGACCAGAATTAATCCATTCAAGAGAGAGCCAATAGAAAAAGTAATAGATGTTGGAATACGAAACATTAACGCCCTATTAACTTTGGGAAGAGGTCAAAGAATAGGTATTGTTGCCGGTTCCGGGGTAGGGAAATCAGTACTGCTATCAATGATTACAAAAAGCACTGACGCTGACGTGGTCGTAGTTGCATTGATTGGTGAGCGGGGTCGAGAACTAGCTTCCTTTACAAAAGAAGTTTTGAATTCTCACTCCAAAGATAAAGTGGTGGTAGTTGCGGTTCCTGCAGATCGCTCCCCACTTTTGAGAATACAAGGTGCTAAGCGTGCAACCGCTATTGCTGAATATTTCAGAGATCAGGGAAAAAATGTCCTATTGATTGCAGACTCCCTTACGAGAGTCGCACATGCTCAGAGAGAGCTTGGCTTGGCTCTCGGAGAACAGCCAACTTCGAAAGGTTATCCTCCGTCAGTAATATCACTGCTTCCAAATCTTATCGAGAGAACTGGGACTAGCTCCACCAATTCTGGTACAATTACTGCTATATATACAATATTGGCTGATGGTGACGATACAACATCTGACCCTGTAGTGGATACAGCAAGAGCCATTCTCGATGGTCATATAGTATTAAGCAGAGAAATGGCTCAACAGAGTATTTATCCAGCAATTGATGTAAATCAGTCCGTCAGTAGATTGATGAACGACATTGTAGGAGAAAAGCAACAAAATAATGCACAAACCCTACGTAGATATATATCAAAATATAATGAAAACAGAGACTTAGTCTTGATGGGTGGATACGTGCAAGGGCAAGATCCTGACTTGGATAAGGCTTTAGCTCTTTGGCCAGAAATTATCAAATTTCTTCAGCAGGGTGAAGATGAAGTTTGCCGTTATGAGACTTCGCATCAGCAACTCTCAGAACTTCTGGGGGTCTAAATTGAAAAAATTGAAAAAGTTTGACTTACTTCAAATTAAAGAAAAGCTGAAAATGCAGAAGTCAATTAGTGATTTAAGAAATATAGAAGCAGATTCTGAGAAATGTCACAAAATTGAAAATGAACTTCAAAACCTTCTGGCAGATTATAACTCAAAAGTCGATAAAATTGGTGTCAACTCATTTATTAGTAACAGGTATTTGATGCACAAGATGTTAGATCAAAAGGCGGTTATGCTTAATAGGTTAGAATTCTTAGAAAATGAAAAATCAATTCTTTTGGATGAGATGACAA
>JAAXKA010000217.1:2396-3369 GCA_012269555.1 Alphaproteobacteria bacterium | reverse complement strand
ATTGTAACTAAAAACGAAAACAGTTTCTCCAGCATCAGAAAAGACAGATAAATGGCACGATTATTGCTGTCTAAATGGTGAATAGCTTCCGGAGAGCATAGATGACCATCATTGCAAATAACAATGTTAATAGCGGTAACTCAACTTTAAGCTTAGGTCCGTCAGTTTTAAATAGCGCAGATGGAGTAGGTTTAACTGGTAATTTTTTAGATATAATTTCAATGTTATCCCAGAACTCTGATCTTAATCTAATCACGAAAGGAAATCCGGAGCTCTTATCAGATGGGTCGAATATCGATAGTAACTTTTCCACATTGCAGCTGCTGCAAAATTTTTTAGATGAACATGATGTAAATTCGAAAACAAAAATGCCACCAGAGCTAGCATCAAAGTTTTTTGAATTATTAGACGCTGGCAAAAAACTTTCTGAAAAAACTCAAATTGTGGTGCATGATACAATCAATCCAAAAGGTTTGCCGACACAAAAAATACTTATCGATAGAGTGCACACTGAACTAAAGCCAAATAACTTTAAGGAAAATTTGGTACTAAATGGCCATGTTGAATCTGATGGTGAAAAAACGCCGATTAAATTTTCTGGCGAGGAGAGTCTTGCGATAGATAACTTGAGAGGGGCAGCGGACATTCCACAGGTTTCTCAATCGATTGTAAATACGTCAATTTTAAATGACTCAAAACAAAATACTGTAGTCGTTGACCTGGGAAAGGTGCTTGACGAAGCTTCAAGCGAATTTGATCATTTGCATATTGCAAAAGTATATACTGTTCCCTTGTCTATTGCCGACAACAATACCCCTGAGGAGTTTTCAAAAGATAATACCCAAATCGCTCACCTAAACATAGATCTCGGTCGAAAGTCGATAAAAATCAACTCTCAAACTGAGGGCTCGCCAGTTTTTCAACAGGAAGTATTGATCCCTGATGAAACGAAAGCTTTTGGTGAGGTTGTATC
>JAAXKA010000217.1:0-2386 GCA_012269555.1 Alphaproteobacteria bacterium | reverse complement strand
GGTTGTATCATTAGAGATAGACAAAGTTGTCGGAACAACCCTGATAATGACTTTAAGTTCGGAACAGGTTAAAAATTCAGCAAATTTACCAAGAAAAATCGTATTACAGTTTTCGGAGGCGAAGCCGCTGTCGTCAAACATGAATGTAAATTCCTCACTTTCAAGCGATGAAAATTTTAGTAATGTTGAAAAATTTATCGATACTAATCATGCAACTATTTTAGCAAGATCTAACTTAAATAGTGCCGGAGAAGTCTCTGAAACGGATCACGTTATAAAGGTCTTCAATCCAGAATATAAAATTAGCTCTGATAAAAATAGTTATCCAATTTTAGAGGTGGAGACATTTTCTGAAGATTTTTCTGATGAAATAGCTTCAAAATTGAAGACATTTTTGTCTGGTGAATTACACAATAAATATATGCTAAATAATTTGCGAGAGGCCATAATAATTGACTCTAATCGTGAAATATTAACTGATAGTGTCAAGGTTCAGTTAGCAGGTTTGATAAATTCGATTAAGCGTGGGCCAAAAGCTAAACTACTTCTTTCGACAGCGGATGTTATAGGTTACCGTGAAACTGTAAAACTAACTGACAAAAAAGTATTTGATTTTCAGTCATTTGAGCCTTTTAGGGAGTCAATTACGTGGGGTGAGCGAGTACATCCAGATATAGATTTAGAGGCATTTGCTGAAAAAGTAGCAGTTAATAAGATAGAGGAGAATGTTCCCAAAATTAATCTTATTGAAACAGTCAAACAACCTAATCAAACAATTATGTCAGAGTTTCGAAACTTAGGTAATAATCCGAGTGTGGGAATGAATACATTTATTAACAGTTTAAATGTCTACGAAGCGCAATTTACATCTAGATTGGGCATGTTACTTGCCGATCAAATAGCACAAGGAAGTGAAAATTTTGAGTTGCAGCTAGAACCAGAATCTTTTGGGAAGGTACGTGTTAATGTATCTTTAGAAAATTCAAATGTTGAAATAAAAATGGTTGCTGAAAACTCAGCTGCTGTTCTCGCTTTGAGAGGTGGTGAGAATATGCTCCAAACAATAGCAGAACAACATGGATTAAAATTATCGGATTATTCGGTTGATATGCAAAATAATCAAAATGGTCAGAGTTCTGATCAGAAAGGGGATCTCGGAAAACGAGGAGAGACTGAGTCAAACAAAATTGAAGATGTTGAACAGGAGTTATCATCTAATAGTACTGATGGTAAACATAAGTTGAACCTACTCGCATAGGAAGATTACGATGGCAGAAGAAGAACCAAAGAAAAAATTTAATTTCAAAAAAATAGCATTGTTTGGCTTGGGGCCTATCGTCCTTATAGGAATAGGTCTCGGGGTTGGTGCATTTTTATTTATGCCAACTCAAACCCCAGTTGAGCAAGTTGAAGAATTAATCGAAAAGAAATTACAACAAGCTGGACAATTGCCCAGTGCAGAGGGTGAGGGTGAAGAAAATGCAGAGCCTCAGAAAGTTTACAAGGATACACCTTCGACCGATACTTTTGTGACAAGCTATTATACATTTCCTGATAATTTCACCACGAACTTAAAGGCCTCAAAAGCGTTTTTACAAATAAGTGTTGGAGTGTCTACTCAGTACGATGAGACGGTGATAGAAAATGTTGAATTGCATCAATTGGCACTAAGATCAGAAATACTTGGTGTCGTCAGTGAGTTCACAGTGGAACAGGTTGAGGGTAAGACTGGGCGTGATCAGTTGGCAGATAGTATTAAGGATGCTATCAATGTCCGATTGGAGGAACTCGAGGGCTTTGGTGGTGTTGAGGGCGTCTTTTTTACGTCTTTTGTACTACAATAAATGAGTATATTGCATGGTCGGTTCGCGCAAATTATCAAATGAAGAGGTTGAGGCTCTACTAAGTGGTCTCAATGACGAAGCTAAGGAGCAAACTACAGAGCAGTTTGATCCCAACGAGGTGCGCGAGTTTAAATTTGGGACCGAAGATCTATCTCTTTTAGGTGATTATTATGCTTTACGTATGATTAATGAGAAGATTTGCCGGTTTACTAGATCAGTTTTCTTGCCAATGCTTCGTATTATGCCTCGGATTTCTTCATTTCCACCAGAAGTAAAATCGTTTGATGAGTACGTGGAGAGTTGTGATAATTTTGTAAGCGTTACGAATAGTCGAATTGAGGAATTGCGTGGTAATGCATTACTGGTAATTGAGGCCCCATTTGTTTCCCATTTGACTAATACATACTATGGCGGTTCAAAGGTGCATTCATTATTCGCTCAGCAAGGGGAGTTTACTGCAACAGAGCAGCGAATAATTGAAATTATCACCGAGGGTATGAATACTGCTATGGAGACGGCCTGGAAAGATATGCTTCAAACAA
>JAAXKA010000247.1 GCA_012269555.1 Alphaproteobacteria bacterium | reverse complement strand
TAGATTTTTTTATTTTGGAGTTTTTTATGCCTTTGCCAAAAACATACGTGGCAACGCCCGCCGATATTTCAAAAAAGTGGGTGTTAATAGATGCCAATGAAATTGTATTAGGTAGACTTGCTTCGATTATTGCGACGCGTATTCGAGGTAAGCACAAAGCTAGTTATACCCCTAATATGGATTGTGGTGACCATGTTATAGTCATTAATGCTGAAAAAGTTAAACTAACTGGGAATAAAAGAACTCAAAAAACGTTTTATTGGCATACGGGATATCCCGGAGGTATTAAATCTCGAACAGCAGATAAGATATTGGACGGTAGGTTTCCAGAGAGACTACTTTCCAAAGCCGTTGAAAGAATGGTACCTCGTGGTCCGCTTGGACGTAAAGTGATGAAGCATTTGCATATATACGCAGGTAGTTCTCACCCTCATGAAGCACAACAGCCGGAATTATTAGATGTGGCGGCGCTAAATAAAAAGAATAAGAGGTAGTTATGGCAGAAGAAGTTACTGTAGATGAAAATGAAAAAGCAGGATTGGCGGGATTATCTGCTCTGAAAGACGAGTCAGAGCAAGATGATGCATTAGTGTCTGTAGCAGCTGAACCGAAGATTGATGAGCAAGGCCGGGCATATGCAACTGGCAGACGTAAAAACGCTTCCGCTCGCGTTTGGGTTAAACGTGGGTCTGGAAAAATTCATATAAATGGTAAAATTTTGGTTGAATATTTCGCGCGACCAGTTTTGCAAATGTTGCTTGTGCAACCGTTTGAAGCAGCTAGTAGGCAGGGTGAATTCGATGTTATTGCTACCGTCAAAGGCGGAGGTCTCTCTGGTCAAGCAGGGGCAGTACGTCACGGTATAAGTCGAGCACTTGTTAATTTCGAACCTGGTTTGAGGCCACCTTTAAAAGCAGGAGGATTTTTAACACGTGATCCTCGTGTGGTAGAACGTAAAAAATACGGAAAAGCTAAGGCGCGTCGTTCTTTTCAGTTCTCAAAGCGTTAGTATACCCAATACAAGTTTATCAGCAAAAACAAGAACTTACGCAATCTTGTGCTTTTTTTTATGTAGCACACTAAAATATGCGAAAAAATAACATCAATAAAAACAGTATGTTATAAAGAAAATGAACTGGTTGTAGTTTGCTAAGCGTTACTATCGTGCAGGTGCAGTAATAACGAGTGTAATAGTGTTGTGATAGTCAGCAAACTCTTTTTTACTTCATGTCTATCTATGGTTTAAAAACTTAAACTTTATAATATTTAGCAATAGTTTGCACTTGCCGGTATAAATTTACGGTATTTGAAACGCTAACTTGTATGCTGTTTTTATTGATATATTTGAAATAGATAGATATTGTTTGGAAGTGCTGCCCGATATAATTTAATTGCTTAATGCTCAATTAAATTACTTTTGGATGGCATATGCACGTTCATATTGTTGCGGCACTTTTATTGAATGTTGTAAAGCAATCGATGCGTCCCATACCCATCTAGGATTTGACAAAAATGCTCTTGCTAGTGCAACCATGTCAGCATCACCTTTCAAGATGATGTCGTTAGCTTGTCTGGGAGATGTAATGAGGCCCACAGTTCTCACTGGTATAGAAACGGTCTCTTTAACTGCAGCAGCAAGGTGCACCTGGTACCCTGGGCTAACTGGAATGTTAAGGCCTGGTGTAATACCCCCACTTGAGATACATAAATAATCTAGACCGTTTTCTTCTAGAATTTGGGCTACTCTCTGAGCATCTTTAACAGAAAGACCATCTTCACGCCAATCTGTTCCAGTTATTCTCATACCAAGAGCTATATGCGGTGGAACAACTTTTCTAACTTCAGTGAGTATTTCTAGAGGAAATTTCATCCGATTATCAAGGTTACCTCCATATTCATCTTTTCTTTTGTTTGATATCGGTGAGATAAATTCATGTATGAGGTAGCCATGCGCTCCATGAAATTCGATAGCAGAAAAACCTAACCTTACAGCTCGTATTGTTGCGCTAACGAAGTTTTTAATAATTTGTTGCATTTCATCTTTATCTAATTCTTTAGGTAAAGGAGAATCTTGAGTAAAAGGAATTGATGAAGGTGCTGACGTCAGCCAAGCATCCTGGGCCTTGGATAACGCTCGTCCTCCCAGCCAAGGCACATTATGAGAAGCCTTTCTTCCAGCATGACCAAGCTGAATAGCAAATTTTAAATCGTTAGTTGCTACAGAGCTTGCAGCATTTAAAACTCGTCTCATAGCATTTTCATTTTGGTCTGAGTATAACCCAACACAGTTATGAGTAATTCGGCCACGTCTTTCAACTGCAGTTGCTTCAAAAACAAACATCCCAGCACCGCTCATCGCCATTTGCATTGCATGTTGTAAATGCCAATCATTCATACTACCGTCGTCAGCGGAATACTGGCACATAGGAGAAATTACAACACGGTTAGAAATTGACACTGAACCTATTGAAAGTGGTGAAAAAAGCATCATAAAATTCCTGAAATAAGAGAAAGTAATTTTTCTGGTTGCTGAATCTGTGGGCAGTGACCGCTATCCGTTATCTCATGATAATTTGCTTGGTTAATTTTTTCGTATAATGCGTTTGACATGCTCGGTGGTGTTGTTTCATCTTGCATGCCTGCAATAATATCAACTTCGCAACTTATTTTATTTACTTGCGATAAATAATCCAACTTAGAGAGCGCTTCGCAGGCTTTAGCAAATTGTATTGGGTCTGCTGTTAATAATTTGTTTTTTCGTTCAGATATAATTTCTGGATTTTCTTTTCTGAACGAATCCGGAAACATTCTGCTCATAGCGATGTCAAGAACTGCGCTAATACCATCATCACGCACTTTTTGGGCCATTCCATGTAAAGGAACTTTTCGTTCCTCAGGAAAAGCTCCTCCGCTATTCGCAATAATAAGATGGGAAACAAGTTCAGGGTGTCTTAAACATAGTCCAAGGGATACAAAACCCCCAAATCCATTTGAAAATATGGAGATAGGTTTTTTCTCTTCAGGAAGTTTAAGTGCTTGAAAAAAAGCCGCCGTCCAATCAGCATAGTCATCAATACTATTGCATTCTCCAGTTGAACCGCCATAACCTGGAAAGTGAAATCTAGTGACACAGAAATTTTTTGCTAACCTATCTATTATTCCGTCATACACTGAGCAGTCGGCAAGTAATGTATGAAAAAGAATTAGTTTAGGGGCTTCATAATCACCCCTTGTTTCGTACATAGCTTCTCCAGCAGTTGTTTTTATCTGCAGCATTTTTATATACCCCTTCATCTGACGAAAGACTTATCATAATTCATAATTATTTATTTTTTAATTAAAGAATTACCTAACTAGACTTCGAATGCTTAATATTATGTCAATAATAGCAGTAGATACAAAACAGTTCTAGTATAGATTATCGATATTCTTGCTTTAGCAGTTCTAATAAACTAAACTCAGTAAAGTAAAAAAGTATATAGTCGAAGTATGTATTACTCACAAACACTTATTTTTTTTAATTGATGGAGTCTTTGATGAAGCCAGTATTGTATAGTTTTTGGCGTTCTCTAGCAGCTTGGCGTGTGCGTATTGCTCTTAACATAAAAAAGATAGAATATGATTTATCTGTTGTTAATTTGCTTGAAGGTGATCAATTTAAGGATAGTTTCACTAGCCAGAACCCTGAACACTCCGTCCCTGTTCTGCAATTTGAGGATGAGAGTTTTGCCCAATCAATTGCCATTATCGAATACCTTGATGAGCAGTATGAAGGAAAACCACTTCTTCCCACTGACCTCAAGCAGCGATATCTGTGCAGAAGATTTAGTTTAGTTAGTGCTGCCGACTCGCACCCGGTGATTGTACCAAGAGTTCGGCGTTTATTAGCTGGTGAATACGGCTTTAACGAAACTCAGGTAAATGAATTCTGTAGATATTTTATGAAACGTGGTTGTGAAGCAATGGAAAAGCTATTATCACACGAAGAATATTTAACCTATCAGAATTTAGGACCATATGTCCTTGGCCGTGACATTAGTATGGCCGACTTGTGCCTCATTCCTCATATTCAAGGTGCTCGAAACTATGGGGCTGACGTCTCTGTTTATAAAAGATTGATATCCGTTGAATCTGCGTTATATGAAAACGAAGAGATTGAAAGGGCGCACCCAAAATACCATCCTGGTTTTGAAAAGCCAGTTTAATCTTAAGTTTTTAATAAGTTTAAGATTTTCAGGAGAACTCAAGTGGAATTGGAAAATAGATTTATTGTACCGCTCAAGAGAGAAGATGCAATGCAGGTGTTAACCGATGTGCCTAGAATTGCTCCTTGCATCCCAGGGGCTAGTCTTAATGGCGAGGACAATGGGGTTTTTAGTGGCCAGGCCAATGTGCGTCTTGGTCCTGTAGCGTTAAGTTTTTCTGGAACCGCATCAATTACATCTATAGATCAAAATACACATACCGCTCAGGTAAAAGCTCAAGGAGCTGACAAAAAAGGACGTGGTCAGGCAGAAGCGACAATGACATTTGTTTTAGAAGAGGCAGATAATAGTCAAACGGAGGTAATTGTTCGAACTGATGTCTTGTTATCTGGTTCAATCGCCCAGTATGGCAGAGCAAGTGGTTTGATAAATGTTGTTGCTGGTCAAATTGTATCTGAATTCTCAGAAAACCTTAAAAGAGATATCTTGGACAAACAAGAACAAGGGCTCCCATATCAGGAAACAAAGCAGTTAAATTCAGAGTTACCTATTTCTGGAGCTAAAAAAGAAAAAATAAATGAACCAACTGTGAAGAAGGAAGCCAAAAATGAGCTGAATTTATTAGCTTTATTGATAGCAATTATCAAAAATTGGTTTAGCAGAACCAAATAAATTTTGGTTGGATTTGAAATGGATTAATCAGCTTTTTTGCATTTTTGGTTTGAGAGTCCCGGATTAGGTAGGTAAAACGATGTAATTAAAAATCTTTGAAAGGTTGGTTTTGATGTCAGAATTTCGGATAGGTATTGCTGGTTTAGGCGTTGTTGGAGCTGAAACAGCAAGGCAACTTATAACCTCACAGGAAAGGCTCTCAAAAAGAGCTGGCAAAACCTTCAAAATTATTGCCGTTAGTGCAAGGGATGAAAATAAGGATCGTGGCTTTTCGCTTGATAATATTTTGTTTTATAAAGATCCACTTAAGCTTTTAGACCATAGTAATATTGATGTAATTATCGAACTCATAGGAGGTGAAGGCGGTGTAGCGCTTGATCTATGCCAGAGCGCACTTCAATCTGGAAAACACGTTATCACAGCTAATAAGGCAATGATTGCTCATCATGGATTTGAATTATCAAAGCTTGCAGAGGACAACAATGTTACCATTCAATTTGAGGCAGCTGTTGCTGGAGGTATACCGGCAATTAAAGTTTTGAGAGAAGGTCTGGCTAGCAATCAAATAGAATCTATTGTTGGTATTTTAAATGGTACATGTAACTACATCTTGTCAGAAATGACATCTTCAAAACGAGCTTTTCCAGATGTTTTAAAAGAAGCACAAAAAAGAGGATTTGCAGAGGCTGACCCTAGTTTTGACATAGATGGTGTTGATGCTGCCCATAAATTAGCAATATTATCTGCCATTGCATTTGAGCAAAAAATCAATTTTTCTAGCCTTTACATTTCTGGAATAAGACATGTGTCAGATATTGATATTAATTATGCAGAAAAACTTGGTTTTTGTTTAAAGCTACTTGGAATTGCCAGAAGAGATAGTGTTGCCGAAATTACAATGGCACTTATCGCTTCGGATGAGCAACTCGCTTCTGTAAATGGAGCTCTTAATGCTGTGAGCTACAGGGGAGTTCCTGTTGAGTCTTCAATTTGCATTGGCCCAGGCGCTGGCGCAGGGCCAACAACCTCTGCCGTTTTAGCTGATTTAATTGACATTGCAACCGGATTGGCTAATTTTGCATACGGAAGCCCTGTAGAAACTCTCTCAGAGCAAATCTTAGACCTAAATAATTCTTTTAAACAATGTTATTATTTGCGAATAGCAGTGACAGATAAACCAGGTGTGTTATCAGAGGTTTCCTCGATATTACGAGATCACGGACTATCGATTGCTTCAATGATACAAAATGAGCAATCTGATGATGGCTCAGTGTTCTTGGTATTAACAACACATAAATGCGCTAAAAAAGATATTGAATCAGCAGCTATTCAAATTAGTAATTTAGAGTATGTGTTAGGTGCCCCAATACTGATCCCTATTTATGATAGTGGCTCGTTTGGTTAATATGGTAGATTATGATAATTTAGCTATTTCTGACCTCACAGATGTCGTTTCTTCATTATCTGGCGCCAAGTGGGTATTGGAATCATCACAATATAGCTCGGATGTTGTAAGACGGCAGGCCTTAAGAATACAAGAAACTCATGGTCTGCCTCCATCAGTTTGCCTTTACTTGGCTAGAAAAGGAATTTTTTCAGACTCGATAGATAGTTATCTTGAGCCAAAACTAAAAACGTCATTACCAGAACCTTTTTTATTGAAAGGGGTGAAGGAGGCAACTCAAAGACTGGTTGAGGCTGTCAAGAAGAAAGAAAAAATTGGAATTTTTGGCGATTATGATGTTGATGGCGCATGTTCTGCTGCTTTGTTCTATAAGGTTTTAAGTTCATTGGGATGTGCTGTTGAGATATACATTCCAGATAGATTCACAGAGGGATATGGACCAAATATTACTGCCTTACAGAAGCTTAAGAGAAATAACGCATCCCTTATTTTAACTGTGGATTGTGGAATTACCGCACATGAACCCTTGCAAGCCGCTAATGATGACGGGTTAGATATCATCGTGATTGACCATCATCTTGCTGGACCGGTTTTACCAAATGCTACAGCAGTGGTTAATCCAAATCGCCTTGATGATGAAAGTGGATTCGGATATTTATGTGCGGCAGGAGTTTGCTTCATAACGTGTATAGCATTGGTTCGTGCTTTACGAGATTCTGGTTATGATGATTTGCCGGATTTATTATCATTCATTGATTTAATTGCGCTTGCCACTTTATGTGACGTTGTCCCAATGAAAAATTTAAATAGAGCCTTCGTGAGGCAAGGGCTCTCCGTAATGCGACATCGTCGAAATATTGGTCTTGCAAATTTAGCTGATGTTGCTGGTTTAGATAAAGAAGTTAATGAATATGAATGTGGCTTCCTTCTTGGCCCAAGAATAAATGCTGCTGGTAGAATGGGCAAATCAGATATTGGTGTAAAATTATTAATAGAGAATGAGCATGAGAAATCTATTTCATTGGCAATACAGTTAGATGAGTTAAATAAACAAAGACGCAATATTGAACAGGAAATCACCACTGATGCTATTCACCAAGCAGAACTTCAATTAAAAAAAAATCCAGAGCAGCCTGCTTTGGTAATTGCAAACAAAAATTATAATGAAGGAGTGTTAGGAATTGTAGCTGGTCGATTAAAGGATTCGTTTTCCAGGCCTGCATTTGTGTTTACCATAACTGAAGATAACATTGTTAAAGGCTCTGGAAGAAGTATTTCAACAATTCCTATTGGTAGTTTAGTTTTAGCTGCAAGGCAAAGTGGAATACTAATTAGCGGCGGTGGACACGATATGGCTGCTGGAGCTAGTCTAGCATTAGATAAACTAGATTTATTTAGAGAATTCTTAACGCAAAAAATAATATCTTTAATTTCAAGTCTACCTCAAAAAGAATACAAGATTACTTCAACCATTTCTATTGCAGGGTGCGATGCTGAATTGGTAGATAAAATCAGAAAATGTGGTCCCTTCGGGCCAGACCAGCCCGAGCCTAATTTGCTTTTAACCCATATTTCACTTAATCAAGTTAGATGGGTGGGCGCATCAAAATCTCATCTTAGTGTACAATTAGATGATGGCACTTCAAAACCAATTAAAGCTATTATGTTTAATGCTAATGGCACTAAAATAGTTAGTGCTCTAACGAATATAAATGATTTAGGTCCGTTAAAAGTACTTGGAAAAATAAGAAGAGACGAATGGCGTGGAGGAAAGTCGGTTCAATTCATTATTGAAGATATAGCAAAGCAATTTGACTAGATAAAGTATCTCCAACATTTTTCGGTGGCGTGGCATGGCAAAATAAAATTTAAAAATAAGTTGATTTATATATCTAATATTATTAGAAATTTTAACAGTTTATTTTTCTGTGTCCCGTTCGTCTAGGGGTCTAGGACACCGCCCTTTCACGGCGGCAACAGGGGTTCGAATCCCCTACGGGATGCCAC
>JAAXKA010000131.1 GCA_012269555.1 Alphaproteobacteria bacterium | reverse complement strand
TCATGTGTTTTGGTTGATGAAGCTCAGTTCCTGTCAAAAAAGCAAGTTTGGCAATTGGCTAGAGTTGCGGACCAGCTAGACCTTCCTGTTATGTGTTATGGTCTACGAACTGATTTTCAGGGAAAGTTATTTCAGGGCTCTGGTGAACTTCTTGCGATAGCTGATGATATCAGAGAAATCAGAACGATTTGTCATTGTGGAAGAAAGGCCACTATGGTTGTAAGACAATCAGCAGATGGAAAAGTTGTGAAGGACGGCGCGCAAATTGAAATAGGTGGTAACGATAAATATATTTCATTATGCAGACGTCATTGGTCTGAAGCAATGGGTGAGGAAATTAAAATATGAAGTTGAAAGATATTAGTTCAAATGAAAGCAATAGCTGCTTACTGGTGATTGATGTTCAGATTGATTTCTGTCCAGGTGGGGCTTTAGCAGTACTGCACGGAGACCAGGTTGTACAACCGATAAACAAATTAATCGGATCATTTAGTAATGTGGTCTTCACCCAAGATTGGCATCCAGCATCACATTCCAGTTTTGCAAGCTCGTATCAAGGCAGACAACCTTTTTCTTCTATAAAAATGCCCTACGGTGACCAAACTT
Organism: Alphaproteobacteria bacterium; assembly: GCA_012269555.1. Lineage (GTDB taxonomy): Bacteria > Pseudomonadota > Alphaproteobacteria > Puniceispirillales > Puniceispirillaceae > UBA5951. Next base: position 7,751 of record JAAXKA010000131.1, on the reverse strand, counting down.
TGTGGCCTGACCACTGTATACAAAACAGTCTCGGAGCAGAATTTCACCCAGAATTGAATACAGCTCCTGCACAAACAATAATACGTAAAGGGTATCGCCATGAAATAGATAGTTATTCAGCTTTCTTTGAAAATGATGGAAACACTGCAACTGGCCTAGAAGGGTGGTTAGCCACTAAGCAAATTAAAAACATTTATCTGGCTGGTCTTGCAACTGATTATTGTGTTGCTTATTCGGCACTTGATGCAGCACGCCTGGGCTTTAACGTAACCGTTATCCTCTCTGCCTGCAGAGCTATTGACTTGGATGGTTCACTGGCTCGTCAATTAGCAAAAATGAAAAATGCAGGCATAATTCTGGTAGAAAAATTAACCTAATTCACACATTTTGATTTCTTTTATGCAAAGAAAGATGTAGGACACCTCCTTCAAGTGCCCATAATAAGGTCTTAATGAAATGACTCAAGAATTACGCAATATTGCAATTATTGCCCATGTTGATCATGGCAAAACAACCTTAATTGATTCAATTATGAAACAATCTGGCATGTTCCGTGATAACCAATCAATTAGCGAAAGATTGATGGATTCAGGTGAATTAGAAAAAGAGAGAGGTATTACAATTCTCGCTAAGCCAACATCTATTCGCTGGAAGAATGTGAGAATCAATATTATTGACACACCAGGACATGCTGATTTTGGTGGAGAAGTAGAGCGTGTTTTACATATGGCTGATGGGGTTATCTTACTAACTGATGCTGCAGAGGGTCCAATGCCTCAGACAAAATTTGTTTTAGGCAAAGCACTTGCTCTTGGCTTAAGGCCAATCGTTATTATAAATAAAGTAGACAGACCAGATGGTCGCCCGGAAGAGGTCGTGGACGAGGTATTTGACTTATTTGTTGCTCTTGAAGCAAATGAGCAGCAGCTTGAGTTTCCAATTTTGTATGCATCAGGTCGAGACGGATGGTGTGTAACAGACCTGGAAAATGAACGCACCTCATTAGAACCATTATTGAATTTAATTTTGGAACATGTACCCCCACCAAAACAAGATTTAAAAGCGCCTTTCGCAATGCTAGCGACATTGCTTGACTCAGACCAGTTTTTAGGAAGATGCCTTACTGGAAAAGTTGTACAAGGGACTGCAAAAATGAACGAGCAGGTCCGCTCTTTAGATCTTACTGGTAATATTATTGAACACGGTAGGCTAACTAAATTGATGCATTTTGAGGGAACAAATAGAGTGCCTGTAGATATGGTTGAAGCTGGTGATATAATTTGCATCGCTGGTTTAGCAAAAACTTCTGTTTCTGACACAATCTGTAACTCTGAACAAAAGCAGCCCATACAGTCAACGCCAATTGACCCTCCAACAATGTCAGTTACCATCACTGTGAATGATTCACCATTTGCTGGCCAGGAAGGTAAAAAAGTTACTTCAACAATGATACGCGAACGATTGCTATCAGAAGCAGAGACAAATGTAGCAATTACATTCTCAGAGAGTGATAACAAGGATTCTTTTGAAATCGGTGGCAGGGGTGAATTACAACTTGGTGTATTGATTGAAACAATGAGAAGAGAGGGTTTTGAACTTACTGTGTCAAGACCAAGAGTTCTCTACAAGCAAGAAGAGGGACAGCGTTTAGAGCCGATTGAAGAAGTGATAATTGATGTGGATTCTGAATATTCAAGTTCAGTTATTGATTCTTTGAATCGCCGAAAGGCTGAAATGTTGGATATGCGCGAGGTCGGCGCAGGCAAAACTAGACTTACGTTTCTTGCTCCATCACGCGGGCTGATTGGCTTTCAAAGCAAGTTTCTCACGGACACAAGAGGTACAGGTGTTATTAATAGGTTATTCCATAGTTATGCAAAATATAAGGGAGATATTCCTGGGCGCAGAAATGGTGTCTTGATCTCTAATGATACAGGCCAAGCTGTTGCTTATGCTTTGTTTAATTTGCAAGATCGAGGAGTTATGTTTATTTCTCATCAGACGCCTGTGTATCAGGGAATGATTGTTGGAGAACATAACCGTGATAATGATCTGGAAGTAAATGTTCTAAAAGGAAAAAAACTTACAAATGTGCGTGCGTCGGGAACAGATGATGCTGTTTCCTTGTCACCACCGCGGAATCTCTCACTAGAAGATATGATGGCATATTTAAACCATGATGAGTTGCTTGAAGTAACACCAATGAAATTACGTCTACGAAAGCAATATTTATTGTCGCATGAAAGAAAGAAAGCGGCGAGGAATTAGAGATGATTGATTTTTGTTTAAAATAACATTTTGATAATGTCATAATTTAAAAGGCTGCAACTTATAAGTAGAAAAACATGCAACGGTTAGAATGTGACGAATGTGGTACTAAATTCCAGTGTGGTTCTAACAAAGGAAAAACATGCTGGTGTCATAATTTGCCCAATCTACGCACGAATTTTGATCTGGCAGGAAAGTGCGTTTGTCCTGATTGTCTCACTCAAGGTAAAGCAAAGCAAATCATAAAGATGCGAAAGAAAAAACGTGCGCAACGTAAGGCAGATAAAATAGATTTAGGCGTATAATGTCATCTAATGTTTAGATTTCTAGAAATTATCCTTCGCAGTTCTCAGGGCAGAAAAAACTTCGACCTCACTGGCATTTTTGAGTCCTAATTTATTTCTTATTGATGGTGATGAGGTTCGAAGAAATGGATTTGTCTGTTTTTCTAATTCTAAAATTGTTGGAATAGTGGGTTTATTGGCAGCAATAAGTTCCTCAACTTGATTCATACGAGCTATAAGTGATTTGTTGTCGCCCTCAACGTTTAATGCAAATTTCCCATTAGCTTTAGTGTATTCATGGCTGCAGTAAATTGTCGTTTTATCAGGAAGAGCCGAAATTTTATTTATACTGTTGTACATCATATTCATATCGCCTTCAAAAACTCTTCCACAACCTAGCGAAAACAATGTATCACCTGAAAATAAAATATTTTCTGATGGCAGGTAAAAATTTATCATATCAAGCGTGTGGCCTGGTGTATGAATAACTTTAACAGTTTCGTCAGCAAACAAAAAGCTATTACCCTCAGTAATGCCTTGAGATAGATGCGCGATTGGCACAGTTGAGTCTTTAGCTGGCCCAATTACCTTACATTGCCATCGCTCGTATAAGCCTTGTATGCCGTCAGTATGATCCCAATGATGATGTGTCACCCATATCTCAGATAATTGCCATCCCTGGGCATCAAGGGCTTTGTTATAGGAAGCTTCATCACCAGCATCAATTGCAACAGTCTTTTTAGTGTGTTTGTCATGAAGCAAAACACCATAATTATCCGAAAGATATTTAAATTGAATAATTTCGATCCTAGACATATTTACTACCAACTTCCAGAATTAGGCATTGAGTTCCATGGCTCCTGAATGGGCAGCCTTTCTCCTTCCTGCAGTAGCTCAATAGAAATACCATCTGGAGATTTAATAAATGCCATATAGCCATCACGAGGAGGCCTATTTATAGTCACACCCTTATTAATCAAGTCCCTACATATTTGATAAATATCATCTACCCGGTAGGCAAGATGACCAAAATTTCGTCCACTCGTATAATCCTCTGGATCCCAATTGTAAGTTAATTCCAATTCGGGAGATCTTGATTCCTCTGCTAAGCTTTTATCTTTAGGGGCACATAAAAACACATTAGTAAATCGGCCATTTTCCGAATCGTATCTACCTAATTCGATGAAACCAAGCTTGTTGCAATAGAAATCAAGTGATGTGTCCAAATTTTTAACTCTTACCATCGTATGAATATAGCGCATAGATAAGCCCCCTAGATAAATTTTCGTACTTGTAATATTTAAAAAGACTAATAGTGTATCTACAATCAGTGCTGTATTCAATGGATTTTGGTCAGCTTGTTATAAGTTAGAATATAAAATCACTTTTTGGTTAAATAAAGTTGAGTGTAGATTTAAAATAGGAGAATGCAATTGAAGAGCTATTCCCTTTCTGCAAACCTAGGATATTTATTTACCGAGTACGAACTAATTGAAGCAATAGTTCGCTCATCTGAAGCAGGTTTCCAGGCAGTTGAATGCCAGAGACCTTATGCATGTTCTCCACATGATTTGAGGCGGGTGTGTGAGGATGAGGCTATACCAATGCTAGCTATAAACACATCTAAAGGTGAACAAGGACAATTTGGATTATCAGCACTTCATGATGCTATACCACAAGCAAAGCAGGCAATAGATAGAGCTGTTGAATATGCTAAAGAAATCAATGTTCAGTATATACACATTATGTCTGGAATAACATCTGATTCTTCCGCTTTTGACACCTTATGTCAGAATATTGATTATGCCTTAGAAAAGTTAGAAGACACAGACGTAAAGATTATAATCGAACCTATTAATTCATATTCTGTTCCCGGTTATTTTATGTCTTCAGTTCAAAGAGCAAGAGATGTAATCGAAAAAATTAATTCTGATAGGGTGGGTATTATGTTCGACTGTTTTCATATGTTACACATAACGGGTTCAAAAGAGGCTCTTTTTAAGGCATTTAAATATTTAAAAAGGGATATCTTTCACATCCAGTTTGCGTCATTTCCAGATAGAAATGAGCCAAATAAAAATGCGTTTTCATATCCCCTATTGTTCAATAGTTTTAAAGAAGAAGGTTATTCGGGATATTTTGGAGCTGAATATCAGCCGACAGGGCACACAGAAGATACATTAGAATGGATGAGAGATTTTCAGGTCTAAGCTCAGAGAGAACAAGAATTTTGATACCTATCAATCAATAATGCCTTGAAATATTATCAATTAGCCATGTAGGAAACAATCTCTTCGTCAACATCATTAGTGTTGTTGCCCACGTTACTCTATATCGAGCTCGTGGTTTTTTAGCTGTTGATGCGCGCCATACAGCCTCACTAACAGAAGAGGCTGATAATTCGAATAAGTCTTTATCTGGGTTCGTTATTGAAAGACGAGGAATTAACTTATGCTCATAGGTAGATTTTTGGCGAGCTTCTTCCCAGCCTATCCATTTTTCGAATTGTATTAGTGCGTTTTCACGGATTTTTGTTCGAATTGGTCCCGGTTCTATAAGAATAACGTCTATCCCAGTTCCCCGTAATTCCAGCCGCATTGTGTCCGTTAATCCTTCAAGAGCAAATTTTGTTGCAACATATGCACCTCTGAATTGCATTGCAGCAAATCCTAATACAGATGAATTTTGAATAATGCGCCCAGATTTTTGTGCAAACATTATGGGTAGCGCCAATCGTGTAAGTGTATGCCAGCCAAATAAATTTGCCTCAAAAATAGATCGTAGGGCATTCGTAGGTAAATCTTCTACAGCAGCAGGGATAGCGTATGCACCGTTATTAAAAAGCACATCTAGTCTTCCCCCTGACAATTTTAAAGCTTTATTAAAACCTGTTTTAATGGTGTTTGGTTTTTCATAGTCAATGCGAACCGTATCAAGTCCATATTGAGATTTCAGAAACGCAGAATCTTTAGCATTTCTGCAAGAGGCAATAACGTGCCAATTTTTTTGCTGAAATTTTAAAGCGCAATTATAACCTATGCCGCTCGAACAGCCTGTTATTAAAATGGTCTGTCTCATCTTAGTCTATCTATATGTATTCACTTACTTTTAAATAGGAAAGAACATTATTAAAACCGTGTTACACTTTTTTTGTGTGTTTGACGAAGAATTTTTGAACAGTAATATGGTGAAATCAATTAATCTAACTTTTGGGGTGGGTTTTTAATACAAAAGCACTTTTTTAAACGGGTTTAAATTTATGCAATTTGATATAATACATAATCGCATTGGTACTAATTCAGAAAAATGGGATTCTTTGCAATCTCTTTATGGTTTGCAACCAAGTGAAGCCATCCCAATGTGGGTAGCAGATATGGATTTTCAGGCGCCAGAGGCGGTAACAAAAGCCATTCGTGGAATGGCAGAGAAAGGCATTTATGGATATGCTCGTGAAGATGATAATTACAGGCAAGCAATTTGTGGTTGGATGGCACGAAGACATAAATGGCAAGTTCAGCCTAATGCTCTTTTTTCTGTTCACGGTATTGTAAATGCAATTGCGCTTTCCATCCAGGCGTTTACTAAACCAGGAGATGGAATAATTATATTCTCTCCCGTTTACCACGCTTTTTCACGAGTAATTGAGGCTTCTGGGAGAAGACTAATTGAGTCCCCACTTGTTATTGATGAGACAGGAAAATATAGGATGGATTTAGAGGCAACTTCTCATAGGTTAACTGGAAATGAGAGGATGGTTATTCTATGTTCGCCACACAATCCAGGAGGTCGTGTCTGGAGTAGTGAAGAATTAGAGCAGTTGGCCGAGTTTTCAGAGAGACATAATCTGGTTATCATTTCTGACGAAATACATCACGATTTAGTTTATGGTGATTTTACGCATTTACCTTTTGAGAAAGCAGTACCGTCTTCTCAATCATATTTGATAACTCTAACTTCAACTACAAAAACGTTTAATATAGCAGGCATGCATACCGGAAACGTAATAATTTCAGACGAAAAACTTCGTGTTAAATTTAAAAAGACACTCTCAGCCTTAGCAATTTCTCCAAGTAGTTTTGGGGTTGCAATGACAACAGCGGCTTACAACGGAGGAGAAGAATGGCTTGACCAGCTTTTAATTTACCTATCAAAAAATAAGGTACTTTTTGAGAAAAGAATTAATCAAATCGGAGGATTAGTTTCGATGCCACTTGAGGCTACTTACTTGTGTTGGGTAGATTATAAAGCATATAATTTGAGTTTATCAGAATACAAACACAAGATAGAGGCAGAAACAAAGGTTGCCGCTAGTTATGGTGAAATGTTTGGTAACGGAGGCGCAGGGTTTTTAAGATTTAATATAGCCACACCAAAAAAAGTTTTAGATTCGGCTTTGACAAGACTTGAAGCCGCCTTTAACCGAGTCTAATGGCTTTTGAACTTTTATTATGAAATTTTATTTTCAATGCATTTGCTCTATTTTAGATTATTACTAAATTAACAAGTTTAAAATAATAATGTTTTAAAAATTGCCCTAATAAAGGTGCTTTGTGTCGCACTGTTATAAATAGGATAAAAACTGTTATAAAATAAGAAAATATCAGTTTTTATATTTGACATAAAATGAAATCAGCACTATAAACCGCTACTCGCCTTGCAATTTTAGCAAGGTGGTGGAGAGCTTTTGCTCTGGCTATTTGACAATGTTGGAGATAGGAAGGGATTCGCGGGCGGCGATGACTTTTAAGCGTTTAGTCGTTTTTGTCATATTTGTCCGCTTACGTGAATCTTGGAATAAATGAAAATTCAGTATGTTTCATTTGAAACATGCCGAATAGCTTTGGAAAAGACTAACATAAGTGGGCTTTAGGAATATGGCATATTTTTGCGCATATTCAGTTTAACTTAAGAGTTTGATCCTGGCTCAGAATGAACGCTGGCGGCATGCTTAACACATGCAAGTCGAACGCTATTTATAGAGTGGCGCACGGGTGAGTAACGCGTGGGAAACTGCCCTTCTGAGTGGGATAACGTTTGGAAACGAACGCTAATACCACATACGCCCTACGGGGGAAAGGTCCGCCGCAGAAGGAGGTGCCCGCGTCCGATTAGCTTGTTGGTGAGGTAATGGCTCACCAAGGCGACGATCGGTAGCTGGTCTGAGAGGATGATCAGCCACACTGGGACTGAGACACGGCC
>JAAXKA010000199.1 GCA_012269555.1 Alphaproteobacteria bacterium | reverse complement strand
ATTAGTTGGGGAAGGCACGATCAGTTTTCTTTTTTTTGATTTGTATAAAGCAAGACTCTATGCCCCAAGTGGGAACTGGGAATCTTCTAAACCAATGGCGCTAGAGCTTAATTATCTCAGAGAAATTTCTAAAGAGGATATTGTGGAAATTACTATTGAAGAAATTATAGACCTTGGCTTTACAGACAAATCAATAATTTCAAATTGGACTGATGAACTTTTACAAATATTTCCAAATGTAGATGATGGAACTCAAATCACCGGAATTAAAACGAAGGAAAATAAAACTTTATTTTTCTTAGACGAAAAAGAAATTGGAAGCATTGACCATGCAGATTTTTCAAAGTATTTCTTTGACATTTGGCTGCATGAAAATACAAAAGTCCCCAAATTAAGAAAGAAACTTCTCAATTTAAAAGCAGATGAGCACAAAAGTATTACTCCCAGATGATTGGTTAGAGCATTTAGGCAGTGAATTTGAAAAGCCTTACATGAAAGATTTAAAGGCTAGATTGTTAGCTGATAAAAAAGCTGGGAAAAAAATATATCCCCCTGGCCCTTTAATTTTTAACGCTTTTAATAAAACTTGCTTAAAAGATTTAAAAGTTGTCATTTTAGGTCAAGACCCTTACCACGGTCCAAACCAAGCACATGGCTTATGTTTTTCGGTACCAACTGGAGTGAAGCTACCACCATCACTTCAGAACATTTATAAAGAATTAAAAGCCGATTTGGGTATTGCGAAAGAAACAAATGACGGAAATTTAGAAGCTTGGGCTGCACAAGGAATTTTTTTATTAAATACCACTCTAACAGTTTGTGAGGGACAGGCAATGTCTCATAAAGACATAGGTTGGGAAAATTTTACTGACCAAGTAATTAGCGTTATAAGTTCAATTAAAGAAAAAGTTATATTTGTACTTTGGGGGTCACATGCTCAAAGTAAGATTCCTTTAATCGATAATAAGCATTTTATAATTAAATCTCCACATCCCTCTCCTTTATCTGCACATCGAGGATTTTTTGGTAGTAAACCTTTTAGCAAAATTAACTCTCTTTTAAATACTGAACTTGATTGGTAACTTAAGTCACCTTCACTAATTCCTCCCACGATGTCGTATAACGAGGCGTTCTGTGCTCGCATCGTCTCGCCCAAGGATGGCTGATGCCTTGAGACCCAAAACGCATAGTGTCGCGACCCATTACTGTATTCATCTTATCGATAGTTTGCATGAGGCGACTGCGTTCTGGTGTATCCATCGAATCGAAAAGCTCCAACTGTTTAAATGTGACAGGAACTAAATCAAGTAAGATGATTCCTGCTTTATGATATTTATAGCCTTTGGAGAAAATCTGTTCTAAGCATTTACGTGCCATGCGAATAATATAAGCAGTGTCATCGCTTGGCTCAGGGAATCCAAAAGTCATGCCATTGTTGTATTGGACATCTTGTTTGCGAAATGGATTCGTTCGTAAAAAAATATAAATACCTTGCGCCTTACTTTTCTGTAAACGTAGTTTATGACAAGCACGTGCCGTGTAATTTGCAATGGCCTCCATCACTTCTTCTTTGTCTTCTACCAATCTGCCAAAAGATTTTGAAGAAGTAATATTTTTCTTTGGCATGACTTCCTCTAAGTCAAGGCAACTGGTACCGCGAAGCTCTCGAACTAGACGCTCACCCACCACAGTGAAATGTTTTCGCATCCATAAAATATCCACGTCTCTTAACTTAAGTGCGGTGTTAATGCCCATTTCTTCTAGGCGAGTTGCTAAACGTCTACCAATTCCCCAAAGGTCTCCTACACGAAAATTTGCTAATACTTCTTCTTGCGTGGCTCGGCGCCGTAAGTCAAAAACACCAGATTGCGTGTGTTTTTTCGCCATATGATTCGCAACCTTCGCAAGCGTTTTAGTGGGCGCAATCCCAATGGACACTGGGATTCCAGTCCACTGTTTAACGGTTTGTTTCATTTGTATTGCATAAGCTTCTAAATCTTTTTGCCGAAAACTATCTAACCTAAGGAAAGCTTCATCGATTGAGTAAATCTCCATTGCTGGAGAAAATTGTTTTAGGGTCTCCATGACTCGATGCGACATATCTCCATACAATTGATAATTGGAGGATAAAATCACTGCATTTTTTTTCTCTAACATTTTTTCATATTGATGTACTGGTGCTCCCATAGGAATACCCAATGATTTAAGTTCATTGGAACGCGCAACAATACACCCATCATTATTTGATAAGACAGCAACCGGTTTTTTTTCAAGTGCCGGGTTAAAGACTCGTTCACACGAGCAGTAAAAGTTGTTGCAGTCGACTAAAGAGAAAATGCGGGATTGGGATTCATACGTCACCATGATTTATACCTGGTGAATTACATTAGTAACAACACCCCAAATGTGAATGTCTTCTTCTTCGTTAATAGTGATAGGTTGATAATTCTCATTCTCTGGCATTAAAAATACTTTTCCATTTGAACGTGCGTAACGTTTCACAGTAAGCTCGCCCCTGACCGCAGCAATAACAACCTTGCCAATTTTAGGTTCAAGGCTACGATCAACCACTAACAGATCTCCATCATGAATGCCTGCATTAATCATAGAATCACCAGTCACACGAACAAAAAAGGTAGCAGCAGGATGTTTGACTAAATGTTCATTTAAATCTAGCTTGGTATCCATATGATCGTCTGCTGGCGAAGGAAAGCCGGCTGCGACTTTGGAGCTAAATAAAGGAAGTTTATAACTGACTCCGGTCATTAAGGTTTGAATACTTTCTACCATATCAATTGGCACACGAATGGCCTTAGTAGGCTTTCCGTAAAGGCTTTTGCGCCCCGCACCTTTTCTTTTTCCCCCGTGATTTGTTTTATTTTTGATTACGTACATAATCAAAAGATACTGTGACTCTAGTTGAAAGTCAATTGGAAATACTGTTGAAAATTAAGTTTCTGAAAGTGGCCAGCGAGCTCTAACCTCACCTTCTAAATCACAGAGCTGATTAGCAGCATATTTCAGATAACCAGCATAAGCAATCATGGCTCCATTATCAGTACAAAAGTTTTTACTTGGGTAGTAAATGGCAAGACCTGCTTTGCTTCCAAAATCTTCTAAACTAGTTCGTATAAACTGATTAGCCGTTACCCCACCAGACACAACAACACTTGTTGCCTTAGTTTGCTCAATAGCATTTTGAAGTCTCGATTGTAAACAATCAACAACGGTATGTTGAAGCTCAAGCGCTATGTCAGCTTTTATTTGATCCGTCTGCTCTGCCTTGTTCCAAGTTTGCAGAATATGAGTTTTCAATCCACTGAAGCTAAAGTCACAATTTTTTTTATTTTTTAATGGCCTTGGAAAATCAAACTTTCCGACGATTCCTTTTTTTGCCAATGATTCAATTTCAGGACCTCCGGGGTATGGCAAGCCCATTAACTTTGCAGTTTTGTCAAAAGCTTCACCTACTGCATCATCTAAAGTAGTGCCAAGTAATTCATAATTACCAATTTCTTTGGCGTGCACCATCATGGTGTGTCCTCCGGAAATTAATAATCCTAAAAATGGGAAACGCAGCTCTGGGGCTTCCATCATTGGAGCTAAAAGATGAGCTTCAATATGATTTACTGAAAGGGATGGTTTATCTAGGGAATAAGCAAGTGACCTTGCGAATGTAGTGCCAACCAATAGACAGCCTTTTAAACCTGGTCCTGCGGTGTAAGCGATCAGATCAATATCATCAAGCGGTGTATTTGAGTTTTGAAGAGCTGACTCCAATAAAGGGTTAGTCCATTTTATATGCTCTCTTGAAGCAAGCTCAGGAACCACGCCACCATATTGCTGATGAAGCTTAATTTGGCTAAATAATTCATTTGCTAATAAGCCTTTTTCGCTATCATAAACAGCAATTCCTGTTTCATCACATGAAGTTTCAATTCCAAGTATTCTCATTACACGCTTTTTGCTTTTTTAAAGGTTATCTGTATAATCGTCCAAATCACTAAATAGTTAGGAGTAGTATGCCAAGTATAAAAGTAAAAGAAAATGAACCATTTGATATTGCTATCAGAAGATTCAGACGTGCATGTGAAAAAGCTGGCATCCTAACCGAAATTAGAAAAAGAGAATTTTACGAAAAACCTACCTCAGTTCGCAAACGTAAAGCTGCTGCAGCTGTTAAAAGAGTATCCAAAAGACCAAACAGAACTGCAAACGGAAGACGTATTAAGTTGTACTAACCTACATAGGCCAACCTATGAGTTCAGATCTTAAAGCACAAATCACAGATGCCATGAAATCTGCCATGAAAAGTGGAGATAAAAACACACTTGGGGCAATTCGTTTAATTTTATCTGCCATTAAGGATAAAGAAATTGAGACCCGAGAGAATGTCACCGATAAAGATGTCACCGATGTGTTACAAAAAATGGCTAAAAAATACCAAGACTCTATATCTCAATATTCAAATGCTGGACGAGACGATCTTGCTTCAAAAGAAGAGTTTGAATTATCTGTAGTTAAGAATTATCTTCCTGAAAGTATGTCCGAACAAGAAACTACCGAGCTCATTCAAAAAATTATTGACGACAATAATATTAGCGGCATGAATCAAATGGGTATGGTTATGAAAGAGCTCAAGGCTTTCTCCGATAAACCTATCGATATGGGACTAGCCAGTCAAATCACCAAAAAACTGTTGTCTTAAAATTTCCTAATTCAAACAAAACCTTTATAGAGTGTGCTATAGAGGTGCCTGCATTAGAAAATTATGTAATAATAAAATTATGAAAAATCACATGCAATTTTTAGAAGTTGAACGTATGGAGCCTAAGGAAGAGGTGCCTGCTGTCAGAGTAAAAAATTACAAAGAAATTTACTCTAATTACTCTGAAGACAAAGCCGCTGAACAGGCAGCAAGATGCCTTAATTGTGGTAACCCCTATTGCGAATGGAAATGCCCAGTGCATAATTATATTCCAACTTGGTTGGACTTAATAAAAGACGGAAAAATTCTTGAAGCAGCAGAAATGTCACACAAGACAAATTCTTTACCTGAAATATGTGGAAGGATTTGCCCCCAAGATAGATTGTGCGAAGGTGCTTGTACCTTGCAAGATGGTTTCGGTGCGGTCACTATTGGCTCAATTGAAAAATATATAACTGATGAAGCACTTAAGCTTGGCTGGCAACCTGACTTGTCTGACGTGGTTCAAACCGATAAGAGAGTAGCTGTTATTGGAGCTGGCCCTGCTGGTCTTGCCTGTGCCGATATTCTAACCAGAAACGGAGTGAAAGCCACCGTCTTTGATAAGTATTCAAGAATTGGCGGCCTTTTAACTTTTGGGATTCCACCATTTAAACTTGATAAAGATATTGTTGAAAAAAGGAAAAACATTTTTGAAAAAATGGGAGTTGAATTTAAATTAAATACTGAGATTGGAAAAGATATTTCTTTTGATCAAATCTTAAACGATTACGATGCAGTATTTTTGGGCTTAGGAACATACACACCTCTCGAAGGTGGCTTTCCTGGCGAAGATCTTCCAAACGTTCATAAAGCCTTACCTTATTTAATTTCTAATGTGAACGGTGTTTTAGAAATAGATTCTAAAATCATTGATATGAAAGGTAAAAACGTAGTCATACTTGGTGGTGGAGATACCGCTATGGACTGCAACAGAACAGCGATTAGGCAAGGTGCAAAAAGCGTAACTTGTGTTTACCGTAGAGATGAAATGAGTATGCCGGGTTCAAGAAAAGAAGTTAAGAACGCGAAAGAGGAAAATGTGCAATTTAAGTTCAATTATCAACCGCTTGAAATTGTTGGAGATGAATCTGGAGTGAAAGGTGTTCGAGTCATTAAAACTGTTTTGGGCGAACCTGACGAGTCGGGAAGAAGAAGACCTCAAGTTATAAAAGGGTCAGATGAACTTATTGAAGGCGACCAAGTTATTATCGCTTTTGGTTTTAATCCTAGCCCAGAAAATTGGTTTGATGATTTTAATATTCACACCCATGAGAATGGTTTAGTAAAAGTGAAACAGTCATTCGAATATCAGACAACCAATGAAAAAGTTTTTGCAGGCGGAGACATGACGCGTGGCTCTGACTTAGTAGTCACAGCAGTTTTTGAAGGCAGAAACGCTGCAGAAAACATACTAGATTATTTAGAAATTTAATGCCCATTCAAAATCAAATTATTCTTGATGTTTTATCAGGTAAAAAAGTTGCTCGCACGCCCATGTGGATTATGAGACAAGCCGGGAGGTATTTACCGGAATATCAAGAAGTCAGAAAACAAGCAGGCAGCTTTATTAATCTTTGTAAATCACCTGAACTTGCGTCAGAAGTTACAATTCAGCCATTAAGAAGATTTGCTTTAGATGCAGCCATTATATTTTCTGATATTTTGACTATTCCAGACGCTATGGGCATGGATTTAAAATTTGAGGATAATAAAGGACCGTATTTTGAAGAAGCCCTATCCAGTCAGAAAGATTTGAAACGCTTAGATCAAAAAAATGCGGGTGAAAAATTAGAATATGTTTATGACGCTATCAAACAAACTAAAATTAAATTAGATAATAAAGTTCCATTAATTGGATTCGCTGGCAGCCCATGGACATTATGTGTTTATATGGTTGAGGGTAAAGCAACCAAAGAATTTAGAAAAGTCAGATCTTTGGTATATGAAGACTCAGCATTTATTGAAAAATTAAATGAATCTCTTTGTTCTACGATTACTAGTTATTTAGTAAATCAAGTTAAGGCTGGCGCAAACGTTGTAATGTTGTTTGATTCATGGGGAGGGCTTCTAAATAAAAATAATTATGAAAAATTTTCTTTAGAGCCTATGAAACAGATTATCAAAGAATTTAAAAAGGAATCAGATGTTCCAGTAATTTTATTTACTCGAGGTGGTGGAAATTGGCTTCCATTAATTATCGAATCAGGTTGTGATTGTATCGGACTTGACTGGACTGTTGACATAAACCACGCAAAATCACTAGTTGGGAACAACATAGCACTCCAGGGAAATCTTGATCCTTGTGCGCTTCATGGTGATGAAAGAAGTTTAAGATGTGCAGCAAAAAAGGTTCTTGAGGGTTATGGCGAAGGTCATAGGCATATTTTTAATCTTGGCCATGGTATTGATCAATTTGTAAATCCAGACAACGTAAATTTGCTTGTTGAAATTCTAAAAGAAGAAAGTCCAGCGTTTCATCAAAATTAAAATATTAATTCTGGAGTTGTAATTTCTTCTTCCTTTTTTTGAAGTATGTTTGAGCCTTCACTAAATGTATTGGGCACATGTTCTTTTCTAAAAATTTCAGTAATTGTTTTTTTTGTTTTTGGCGAAGCTAAAAGACCCGTTTTACTATCAATTCTTACAGCTACAATATTTTCAGGTTGTTCTAAATCCAAGACAGGTTCTTTCCTCAGTGCTTTTTTCATATAGTCAATCCACATTGGCAATGCCGCGGTACTTCCAAATTCTTTTGAACCTAGGGGGGAAAAATCATCAAAACCAATATAACTTGTCGTCACTATGTTTCTACTAAAACCACAAAACCACGAGTCTCTTTGGTCGTTTGTAGTTCCAGTCTTCCCTGCAATATCTCTTCTTTTAAGGCTTAACGCTTTTTTGGCCGTACCATAACGCACCACATCTTTGAGCATGCTATTAATTTGATAAATTATTCTGGAATCAGCAGTCTTGAGGGCAAATCTTGGTAAGCCTGCTGTCTTTCTAAGCTCGGTTAACTCCTCAAGTGTCTGCGCTGATGCAAATTGAATTGTGTCTAAGCTTTCTGAATCACAATATTTACCACATACCATTCTTGGATTTTCAACAAATAATAATTTCCCTGATCTGGTTTTTATTTGTTCTATAAAATAAACGTCTATATCATAACCGCCATTTGCAAAATAAGTATAAGCCTCTGCAAGTTTGATTGGTTCTATGGCACCACTTCCTAATGCCAAAGTTAAGTCTTTAGGTAATTTAGAAGTATCAAAACCAAAGTCTTTTAATTGTTTGATAGTGAAGTCAATACCAATGTCATCAAGTAATCTTACAGACACAATATTTCTTGATTTTGCCAGCGCGTATCTCAGTCTAGTAGGCCCATAAAACTTTCCACTATGATTTTGTGGTCTCCAGGCCTCGCTAACACTATCTTCCTTAAAGACTTTTGGAGAATCATTAACCAATGTCGCAGGTGTGTAACCTTTTTTTAGCGCTGAATAATATATGAATGGTTTGAAACTCGATCCGGGTTGTCTTTTTGCTTGAATAGCGCGATTAAATTTACTTATTCTAAAATCATAACCGCCTGAGAGAGCCTTTAAGGCCCCAGAATTTGAATCTATTGAAACAATTGCTCCACTTACAATAGGAATTTGAGAGATATACCACTTACTTTTAATTTGCTGCATTGAAATTATATGA
>JAAXKA010000083.1 GCA_012269555.1 Alphaproteobacteria bacterium | reverse complement strand
TAAAATTCTCCTGTTGGTTATCTTTCCAATATCTGCCTCTTTTTTGGGCAGTCTTAAACTTTTTGATACATCTACATGTGGTATGTCAAAGAAAATCTTATCTATATTTACTAAAAATCCACCAAAATATTAGATAGTACCATAATTATAGCGCTTTTTTAGGCTTCGCTTAAAATTTGGTTATCTACTAGTTTCATCAGTCCACCTTGGCTTTTATTGGCTTGTGCTAAAATTGCTGATGCATGATCTTGCATGATTTGCTGTTTGGTAAAGTAGGCTGTATCTGCAAAAAACTCAGGATCACTTATCGCATCTGCACCCCAGAAAAACTGAGCGCGCATATCGGTTGATGAGTCAATGGCGCTTTCTAAAACTGCATAATGGGCTTTGGCTGCAGCCTTTGCGGAACTAATTCGAGTTTGAACTTCTTCAATTTTTGAAACGACAACGTATGGGTCTGTTGTCCCACCAGGTCCCAAATTATTAGACGCCCCGAAGCTTACCGGTTTTTCAAGATTGAGCGTTGGGGCAATCATTAACCTATCATCGTATTCTGTGTTAAAGATTTTTGAGGTATCGCTTATTGTGCTGGAACCGTCGTTTGCCCTCACCAAAACATCTTTTATGTATTTTTGATCATTACTCGAACTGGAATAATTTGTTGAAGTCATTATTTTTTGCACAGCGGCTTCTGAAATTTCATAAGGCCTTTCTGCTCTGATGTCATCAATGAGCATGGATGCTCCAGCTAACTTTCCACCACTTTTATCCCAAGTTCCATTAACAAAAACAAATTGATAGGTGTCAGTTTTTGGTACTTGAACGCTTAAATAATTTTCGCCATTTGTTGTTAGTCCGTACTCGTTTAAAGCCATTGTAATCGAGCCAGATGAGTCAACAAGATAAGAGGCAACATGGTACCAATCGCCTGCACCTTGGGCGTTATAGCCTAATTTTAAAAAATCGCCTTGCGTCGCTGCAAATGGATCACTGACGGTAGCTGGACCATGAAGAATACCAAATCCCTGATCATCGAGAGAAAGTTGAGTGAAGGTATTTGCATACGCATGACCACCTGGTGAAGTTGGTGTTGTCCATCTCTCGTCTTGCGCGGCCCCACTTCCAGATATTCTAAACCCATTTTGGAGACCAGCATTTTGACTAAATATGTTTATGGTATCGTTTTCGCCATTTCCAGTTGTGTCCTCGGCTTGAGATGAAACGCCATTTATACTATTAATTAATGTGTTAACTTCATTGATCGTCTTATTAGCAAAGTTTAAATTGGTAGATCGACCCGGGTCGCCAATAGCGAAAGTATAAGTTCCGTCTCCGTTATTAGTCCATGAACCAAAATCTATACTCAAATTTGCAGAAAAAGTATCTGTATCATTTGCAAAACCAGCTAGTTTAAATTCCATACGTTTGGAATCTTCAAACCAAAAATTCCCTGTATTGAGGGACAAATGTCCTGCTGCAGTGGATACACTAAAATTAATTAAAGGCGTCCTATCATCATTGAGAACAGCATCATCATTTCCAGGTAAAACCTCCCAACCAGCTAAGCTATTGTTCGGCTCGTTAATTTTTATGGCCTGCCTCATTACCGCCTCACTAGGAGTTGGAATGACTCTTCCGTCGACCGTAAACGTAGAGCCAAAATCTATTCGGTCATTATAGACGTTCCAGTTGGTTCCTCCACCACTAAAGTCACCATTTAAGATGTTGGATGTTCCGGGAATTGTTGCGTCTGGGTAAAAATTAATTCTTAACGCATTTCCATTTTGGCCATTTCTGGTTGCATCAATCTCTCCGATTTCAATTGACCCTACGATTGGGTCGACATAACTAACGATGTTTGAATTAACGGTTATTGTTCCTGCTGCACCATTACCCGGAACCAATGTAAAATCATCTGAAAGCTCAGCGTTTTGAGTTATTTGAATATCCAAGTAACCCCCACCAAAGCTAGAAGCATGTGATACTTTTGATGTGGCATCAAAGGGTACAGATCCAT
>JAAXKA010000081.1 GCA_012269555.1 Alphaproteobacteria bacterium | reverse complement strand
TTGAAGCCATACTGTGGATAACTCAGATGAAGTTGGCACATATATAAATCTCTGGTTTGTTTGGCTATGATGGACGCTGTTGCAATTGAAAGACTAATATTATCACCCCCCACAACTGGAATAAAATTAATGTTTCCAGTAAATTTTTGAAATTTTGGTGGCCTATTACCGTCAACTAGAATAGTCATAATATTTGAAGATAGTTTTTTTTGAAGGGAGATTATAGCTCGTTCCATTGCAAGAAAGCTAGCATTAAGGATGTTTAAACTATCAATTTCTTCAACATTCGCTTGGCCAGTAGCCATGGCAATATTTAAGCTAGATAGTTCCTTATAGATAAGTTCTCTTTTTTTGGCAGTTAATTTCTTCGAATCTCTAATTCCTTTGGGTAGAGATGATAAAAGGGTGGGGTTAATCCAAACTGCTCCTGCCATAACAGGTCCCGCCCAAGGTCCTCTACCTACCTCATCAACACCTACAACTAAGCCATACTTTTTATATTTCTCCTCGAGTTCAAAAGAAGGAAGTTGATTAGCCATTAACTAATTCAGCGTCCTGAAATTCCTGCCTCAAGTAAACGAGGCATAATTTCAACAAAGTTACAGGGTTTATGGCGATAATCTAACTGATGAACCAACAAATCGTCCCAAGCATCTCTGCATGCTGATGGTGACCCTGGTAAAGCGAAGAGATAAGTGCCACCTGATACACCAGCAAGTGCCCTACTTTGCAGAGTTGATGTCCCTATTTTCTGAAAAGAAAGATATCGAAACATCTCTCCAAACCCCTCAATTTCTTTATCAAACATGCTTCGAAATGCCTCAGGCGTTACATCTCTACCAGTAAGTCCAGTACCACCTGTCGATATCACAACATCTATATCTGGATCTTGAATACTTTGTTGCAAGTTTATCTTAATTTTCTGAATATTGTCTTGAGTGATTTCCCTTTTTACTAAGAAATGGCCAGCATCCGTAATCTTTGAAACTAGCAAATCCCCAGATTTATCATCTTTTAAACTTCTTGTATCAGATATTGTCAAAACTGCTATCTTAACTGGGACAAAATTTCTAGTTAAGTCCAATTTGGACATCACAAATTCCTCTCTTGATTGGTGGTTATACTATAAAATCAATTAGAAATAACATTTGGTCTCAAAAAAGCGATATCTCCATTTCTAATGTTTCCATGCACAAGAGTTCTTAATTGAGATAGATTACTTTCCTGTTTTAACCGATACATCCAAATATTCATAGTAACACTTTTAATATATGCTCGTGTTTCTCTTGCGGGTAATGACTCCAGAAGTAAAAAACTATCTCCTCTATAATCAATTTTTTTTATCCATTTATTTAAATTGCCAGGACCAGCGTTATAAGCAGCTAACAGTTTAAATAAATGTTGGTCAACCACTGGAGTATCTAGCAAATGAAAAATATAATCTTGACCTAATTTTAAATTGATATCTGGATTATTAAGCAAGTGTCTGTTTTTATTGACGAAACGTCTATCTTTTGAAATAAAGGCTGCTGTCGCAGGCATAATTTGCATTAACCCCGTGGCACGAGCCCTGCTTCTTGCAAGCGGGTAAAAACTAGATTCTTTCCTTATAATCCCATAAATTATAGCGGGATCAATATCAAATTTTATATGCGTTTCAGGCTCCGGATACAATGCTGAATTGAATGCTTCGCCTGTGTTTTTTAAATGTAAATCAGCTAATCTGAAAGCAAGTCCTGGCATATTATGAGAAACCGCAAACATCATCATATCTTTTTGCTGTGAAAAAGATGCCTCTGAATACAAATAACGCAACTCCCTACTAGCTCTGGTCCAATCTCCAATTTGTAACAAAGCCAATACACGTCTTCCACCTCTTGTTCGAGTAAGCCATGGAACGAAGTCATCTGAAATAAATGGACCTTGAAAATTTACAGATATTTTTTGACCTGAAATTTGCAACGCCATTAAACCATAGAAGGTATCTACGAGATTTTTTGCAATGTTAAGATACTTGATGGCGTTTTGTGGATCACTATCGCGCAAGCTCAATCGATAAGACCAAAAAGCTGCTCCGGAGCGCAACAGGTCTGGAGCGTCTTCCATATCAGCTAAAGTTCTAAAATATATTTTTGATAATTCATATTGATAAGAACGATAATAAGCAAGACCACCAGACCAGTAGGCCATATAAGAAGTTTTGGGAGATTTACCTATGGCCTGACGAGCTGTTAAAATAGCTTTATCATCAAGTCCATAAATAAAATATGCATGAGAAATTTCTCCTCTTAAATGAGCTTCCTCCGATGGGGTTAAATACCGAAGGTTACTTGAATTACTGAGGTATTTGTTCGCATTAGTTGGCTCTTTTAATAAGTTATAACGCCTTACTTTGTTTGCAACAAACGCTGTCTGGCGAGGAGATATTCTACCCTTGTAACTCTCAGGTATTACTGCTCTCCAGCGCTGAGGAGCGTTTTGACCAACACCATTTAAATATCCCTTTTTCGGTGGAATGGGATTCTTTGCAGATTTAGGTTTTCTTTTTTTTGCGAGCCAACTAATTCTGCTTGCATCTGGATGGTCAGAATAATTTAAAAGCCAAGTTTCCAATTCATTATAGGTGGAACGCCAAGCGTTTGGATGCAGGTATTTCTGAGACTGAACATGACCTAAAAGAATCCTATTAGATAGCTTTTCAATCAATTGGTTTGCCTCTTTAATTTTACCAATTTCCTGAAGCGAAAAAATTTCCTTATATAATTTAACGTCTGAAGAATTTAAGGGTTTTGGAAGAGATACATCTACTAAGTGATTGTTATACTGTTCTGAAAGAACATTTTTTGCAGAAAAAAATACAAAAAGAAGAATTCCAAAAAAAATTAATGCATTATTTATCACGAAGCCTGATGTTTTAGGTAATTTTAAATATTTCATTAAACACTCTACTCTAGAAAATGTTTACATTAAACTTGACTAATTTGTATGCGTTTTGTTTTTTACTAAGTCAATAAATGGCGAAAGATGTTGCAGTATTTGTTCATTTATTTAAGGTTTCATTTTCTAAAATAAATCGTTTTAATAAAACTAAGTCAGCGAAAGCAAACTTTTTTTGAGCTGGTGCACGTAATAAATATGCAGGATGTAATGTAGGCAAAACTACGATTGGTTTTTCTAGTCCAAAATTTTTATTATGGATTTTTCCTCTCAACTTCAAAATTCCTGTTTGAACATCTAAAATTGTTTTTGCGGAGACACCCCCTAAAGCAAGTATGATTTCTGGCTTCTTTAACTGGATATGCTTCAAAATAAATGGTTTCAGCAGACTAACCTCCTCTTGAGAGGGGGTTCGATTTCCAGGGGGGCGCCACGGAATTATATTGGTAATATAAGTTTGGTCCCTAGATAAACCGATTGATTTAAGCATTCTATCTAACAGTTGTCCGGCTTGTCCTACAAATGGGACACCAATCCTATCTTCTTCTTTCCCGGGGGCTTCGCCAACAATCATAATTTTAGCGTTAGGATTTCCGTCGCTAAACACTAAGTTAGTTGCTGTATTTTTAAGACTTATGCCTTCAAATGATTCTAAGGCCAACCTCAATTCCTTAAGAGAATTGATTGCCTCTAATTCTTTTTTTTCATTCACATCAGGCCCCGAATTATCAATTTTCGGTTTTCCTGAGTCAAACCTTTGATAAGATTCTTTAGATAATAAGGAATCCTCCTCAACATTTTTAGTTGTCAAATCAGATTTGTTGGTATTTTCCAAAAGTGAAAAATATTCCTTTAAGCCGATTTTTTTTTCTTTAAAACAGGGTGTTGCAAAAAGAGATTCATCAGCACCTATTTCCATCTGCCAGAAAAGTTGAGAGATTAACTCCGTTTTTGTAGCATTGTGAGCTGACATCTTCACTTTGTTCTTTATTTTATAATTATTAACCTATTATCTATATCTTAAGTTTGTGAAAGACAATTAGATAGTGTTTATTAAACAAAACTTGAATAAAAATAATTGTGCATAGTGACAAAAATAGTGGGGTTTATATGGAACGCGAATCAATGGAATTTGATGTCGTAATAATTGGGGGAGGGCCATCTGGTCTTTCAGCAGCAATTAAGCTAAAGCAACTTGCTTCTCAAAATAATAGCGAGCTTTCAGTATGCTTAGTCGAAAAAGGTGGTGAAATTGGCGCACATATTTTATCTGGAGCAGTTTTAGAGCCTCGAGCCTTAAATGAACTAATACCCGAATGGGCCGAGTTGGGAGCACCTTTAAATACACCTGTGACAAAAGACCATTTTGTATTCTTATCGAGGAAATCGCATTATAAACTCCCAACACCACCACAGATGAATAATGATGGAAATTATATAATATCGCTTGGTGTTTTCTGTCGTTGGTTAGCTGAAAGAGCTGAAAATTTAGGTGTTGAAATATATCCGGGGTTTGCTGCGGCAGAGGTTTTATTTGATGAAAAAGGCTCTGTTAGGGGTATAGCAACTAATGATTTAGGGGTTGGAAAAGATGGAAAGCCCACTGAAAACTATATGCAAGGCATGGAACTAATTGGAAGGCAGACAATTTTTGCCGAAGGGTGCCGAGGGCACCTTACAAAAGAATTATTTAAAAGATTTAATTTACGAGAAGGGAAGGACCCACAGACTTTCGCTTTAGGAATAAAAGAATTATGGGATATAGACAAAGAGAAATCCAAACCGGGAACTGTTTTTCATTCTGTCGGTTGGCCTTTACCATCCGATACTTATGGTGGCTCTTTTTTATATCATTTGTCAGACAATCAGGTTGCTGTAGGATATGTAGTCGGACTTGATTATAAAAACCCATTTCTTTCCCCTTTTGAAGAGTTTCAAAGGTTTAAAAAACATCCCTCGATTTGTTCAATTTTTGAGGGTGGAAGACGAGTTTCCTACGGTGCAAGGGCATTAAATGAAGGAGGGTTTCAATCTATACCCAAATTAACTTTCCCAGGAGGGTGTTTGGTTGGCTGTACTGCTGGTTTTTTAAATGTTCCCAAGATAAAAGGAACTCATACAGCAATGAAGTCGGGGATGTTAGCAGCAGAAGCGGTTTTTGAGGCGGTGATGCAAAATACCACTGAAACGACATCATATGAGGCAAGATTACAAAGCAGTTGGTTGTGGAAAGAATTATATAAAGTCCGCAATATCAGGCCTTCATTTTCTAGAGGTTTTCTTGCAGGCATGATATACTCTGCGTTCGATACATTTATATTAAGAGGAAATGCTCCGTGGACATTTAAGCATCACGAGGACCATGTTCAATTAAAAGAAGCTAGATTCTGCAAAAAAATAGAGTATCCGAAGCCTGATAATATAATTAGCTTTGATAAAAACTCTTCAGTTTATCTGTCATCCACTAACCATGAAGAAAATCAACCATCACACTTACAATTGATAGACCAAGAAGCACCTATTAAAATAAATCTAAAGAAATATGATTCTCCAGAGCAACGTTATTGTCCTGCCGGAGTTTATGAAATTGTTCACTCTGAGGATAGTTCCGAACCGTATCTGCAAATAAATGCTCAAAACTGTGTGCACTGCAAGACATGTGATATTAAAGACCCAACTCAGAATATTATGTGGGTAACCCCAGAGGGTGGTGGAGGACCAAATTATCCGAATATGTAGTTATTCATCATTGGTTAAGACGTAATACGGTTTATAAAAGTGAAAAAACTTTTCTTTAAATATATCAATGGATTTGGCATTTTGCTAGTTTGTATGGTTTTCATAACTAACAGCCACCAAGCACGTACAGAGGTGACCGGCACGATAAAAAACATCACCCTCAATGATAAAGTTATAAAATCTATTGATGCAAACAATTTTGAAAATCTCTTCAGTAACTATTTAAGAGCTTTACACGCTGAAAAAAATGGTGACGTTTTATCTGCTGCAAAATTTTACACTGAATCTCTGGCAATAGATAACACCAATCCAAAATTATTACAGTCAAGTTTCACCAATTTATATGCAACAGGACAAATAATTGCTGCTGCAAAAATAGCGCAGCATGCAGAGTCACTCAATTTCAATCTTAACATGGGCGTGGAACCAGCATTAGCAATTGCAGCAAAAGAATCTGATTGGGAGGCTGTTCTTGCATTAAGTGAAATTGCTATGATCGAAGGTAGCAGTCAATATATTGGATTTCTATTCCGAGCGTGGGCTATGTATAATCTAGATCAAAAAAGTTCTGCCATAACTTTTTTCGAGATATTGTCAAAGCTTTTGGACGATCAGGGATTTGAGGATAGTAATTTTGTAAATTTATTCGTTGCCCAATTATTCATCCTTGAAAAAGACCAAAGCCAAGCAATTACTTATTTATCAAAAATACTATTAGAGGAAAGTAGCGACCCTGAACTAATAATAACTACGGCGGAAACCTATGCTTTTGCTGGAAGGGTGAAAACTGCTCAACTTTTAGTCCAAAAATTGCCAGAAAATTACAAGCAAATTAATTTAAATTCTTGGCTTGAAGAACGCGCGAAAGTAGAAATATCAAAAAAACACTCGGGCTACTTCCTTGCACAATCTATTATTAGTTTGACTTTATATACATTAACAGAAGAAACTTTTAGTTCTCTGCAACACCGTGCACAACTTAGTCTTTTTCTTGCACACTCTCTAGGATTTTCATTGCCCTCAGCAAACCTTGTTATGTTGCAACTTTCAAAGAAAAAAAATAATTTCAAAAATTCAAATTTTTATTTCGATTCTATCCCAGAGGAAGACCTACGATTTCAAACAGGCATGATGTTATACTTGTCTCAATTAAGGCAACTTGACAAAACAGTTATGGCAATTGATCTGCTGCAAACATATCTTTCTAAAAACACAGATAATCTTATGTTAGAAGAAATGCTTGCTGACTTCTTTCGTATTAACGAGCAATGCGATAAAGCAATAAAGAAATATGAAAATGTCTCAAAATTGAAAGCTAATTCTGGAGATGTATTCAGAAAACTTGGAATTTGTTATGAACAAACGGACCAAACACAAAAGGCTGAAACAGCATTTGGTAGAGCACTTGAATTAAATCCAAATGATTCGGGTGCGTTAAATTATCTTGGTTATTGGTGGGCTGATGAGGGTCGTAATCTTAAAGAAGCTATGGAGTTAATAACTAAGGCCGTTCAACTTTACCCAGAAAATGGATATTATGCGGATTCTCTTGGGTGGGTTTACTTCAAAATTGGAAACACGAAAAAAGCCGTAACTTGGCTAGAACGCGCCGTGGAATTAGCGCCAGACGATGCCGTTATACATGACCATTTAGGTGATGTTTACTGGCATTTAGGAAGGCTTCTTGAGGCGCGTTACAAATGGAAGTTTGCTTATCAAATGTATACTGATAAGATGAAAAGAAGAGAGGTTTCAGAAAAAATAAAGTTCGGGTTAAAGAAAGAAGAAAACTAAAAGTAAACATGTCTAATTTGAGTTATCAGAAAAATTTCTCCTATTTTGCACCTGCTAAAATCAACCTTTGTTTAAAAATTGGAAAAAAAAGGCAGGATGGATATCATGAATTAGCATCAGTGGTTGGTTTCACGGAGTTTGGAGACGCCATTAATATACAATTATCTAATTTGGATGAACTTATTTTATCAGGACGTTTTTCAGCGGACATTGAAACTAAGTCATCAGACAATTTGGTTATGAAATCTTTAAATGCTTTAAGAAACTTAAATCATTATATTCCCCCGTTAAAAATTACAATTGATAAACAAATACCCGTTGGAGGAGGTTTGGGTGGTGGTAGTTCAAATGCTGCGACTGTTTTTTTAGCATTAAACAAAATTTTTAATTTAAACATATCAAAAGAAAACTTAACTAAAATAGCTCTCAAAATTGGATCTGATGTGCCTGTTTGCTTAAACAGAAGTTTCATGCTGATGGGCGGAATTGGAGAAAAAATTTTTCCTTTATCTGCACCAAACATTCCTAAGTATATTGTGCTCACAAACCCTGGTTTTATCAGTGGCACCAAAAAAGTTTTTGACGAGTTTGATAAAAATATTTCAGGGACAAAAGTAGAGAATATTTCAGAAGCGCTTGATGTAGAGCAATTATTATATAACGGAAACGATTTAGAGCCCTTTGCAATAAGTATTTATCCTGAGATTAAGAAATTATTGCATACCATGAATAAATTATATCCAAAAAAAAATTCTTTTGAATCTGCAGCCGTTCGGATGAGTGGCAGTGGTTCAAGTTGTTTTTCGCTATTTGAGGATAAATTTTCAGCAAATTTGTTTAATCAAAAAATTCAAGATGCAGGATATTGGTCTGTTTCTACCAAATTTATCACAGAATTTTAAAACAACTCCTATTTTTAGATTGATACTTTGTTTTCAGACCGCTAAATTGCAGGCATAAAGAGAGGCTCATAAATAATTAATGGGGCGTAGCCAAGTGGTAAGGCATCGGTTTTTGGTATCGTGTATCGTAGGTTC
>JAAXKA010000076.1 GCA_012269555.1 Alphaproteobacteria bacterium | reverse complement strand
TTGCCTGAGCCTGTCTAACACGGTTCATTTCCATCAGATTAGCAGCAATTTCTTTCTGAAGTAAAATTAATTCATCGACTTTATTTTCTAAAGCTTGAAAATCTTTCATAGTAACAAGAGCATCATCTTGACTGACTTCGATAGTTTCACCTTCTTCCGTCGTTTCTTTAGGCGCAAAAAAGTTTTCGATTGTCGAAATCTGTTCAGATAACGTTTGTTGGGAAACTTCCGACTGAGCCTTTAAATCTTGTAAGGTCGTTTCTGCAAATTCTTTTATAAGACGTTCAGTATCTTGAATGCCAAGTTTGATACCTTGATTATACCTTTTATCAGCATCTGATATATCTTTACTAGCCTTCTCAGTTGCACTCTTTAATTCAGACAAAGTTGCTTTGATAGTTTCTTGATTTTGGGTGTTTGTTTCTACTGTTTTTATAGATTTATCTAAAGAGCTTACTTGCTCTGTAAAAATAGCGATTGATTCAATTGCCATATTAGAGTTCGTCTGCAAAGTGCTCAAAGATTTATAGTACATCAAAAAGCCTGCAGCCAATGAGATGACAGCAGCTGCAATTGCGCTTGCGAATATAATCGTTACCGACTGATGTATTCGCTTTGCCTGAATGTTAACGACTTCAAACTGCTCTTTTATGGAATTAAATTCTTCGGTGACACCTGTAGCGGTATCAGCGGCATCAAGTGCAATCTGTACACTATCAGCAAGATCTGATTTTGTCGGTTTAGTTGCCATTACTTTGTCTCTCAGTGGTTTTAATAAAAGCTTTCTCAGTAAAATATGCACAATCCATGCCAGTTGACTGTTTGACTTCATGGCTAGGCAGGTTTTTTGACTTGAACCTAAACTTACCACAGCCCCAGGGTCGAGAAGCATCATGAGTGACGTAGTAAAATTTACATTTGCCGCAGGATATTTGCATTTTTAATCTCGCCATTTATCAAAAAAACGCTGGATCTGAAATCTAAATGCAGCAATGGAGGAAAGGACGCCACCAAGTAATACAAAAATACCCTTGAAATGCTCGCCTGAGCTAATAAAGTTTTTACCTTCCAAGATTAATAAAATCCCGGCAAAAAAGAAGACAAGGCTTGAAATTAACTCACCTGTTGATCTTTTCTCTCGTTGCATGGCTTTACCCTAAATTGTTCTACCATTTTCGTCAAAAATGAAATCTTGCGGAACGTCAGGCTCTTGTAGAGTTGCATCAACTCCTCGCTCAAGCTGATAAACATAAGCTAAAATAGAAGCCACGGCTGAATACAATTGTTCCGATATTGCCTGCCCAATATTTCCAGTAAAATAAAGTGCTCTCGCAAGAATAGGAGATCTAACGATTGTTTTTGAGTGCAATTCTGCCTGTTCAATAACTCGTTTCGCCATGATATCCTTACCCATGGCCAATATTACAGGTGCATCATCCGATGAAGGTTCATATTTGATTGCAACGGCAAAATGTGTAGGGTTTGTGATTATTACTGTTGCATCTTTGACGTTTTCAATGGCTTGAGACTGTTCAGCCGCCTTTTGGCTTGCCTCCATTTGCAAACGTCTCATTCTTGCCTTCACCTCTGGTGACCCTTCACTTTCTTTGAATTCTTCTTTCATATCCTGTTTAGTCATACGTAATTTTTGAAGCCACGTATGCCTACTCCAAATGTAGTCGCCCAAACCAATCGCAAATAATATCATAAGCAGAGAAAGAATGAAAAACAAAAGCGTTCTGTAGAGAATGCCTATACCATTTTCCAGCGTTCCAGCACTTAGATACAATATATCAGGGAGAGCAAACCATAGAAAAATAACAACACAACTTGTCAACAATACAACTTTAGCAACAGACTTTATAAGTTCTACCAATCCTTTGACTGAAAATATTCTGCCCAACCCCTTAATTAAGTTAAGCTTCTCAAATTTAAAACCTAAAGCCTTCCCGCTAGCACTTAACCCGCCGCCCACAACTGCCTGCCTCCCTACAACGAATAAGAAACAAGGACTTCCGAACA
>JAAXKA010000245.1:1748-2063 GCA_012269555.1 Alphaproteobacteria bacterium | reverse complement strand
GGTGAATTCAAGATGATGCGAACTTTCATTTTTTTGATACTAGCACTGTTAAATACATATGCAGAAGATGAGACAGCTACCGAGAGTCAAATGGAGCCAGCACTTGAGGCCGTAAATGAGGTTGCTTCGCCCGACGATATGATGCTGATTTGGCCAAAAATCCCACCAAGTGGTGATCCTAAAGAAGTTAAAAAAGCCATTGAGTCTCAGCGTCTTTTGGATAAAATTAAGCATGGTGCTGTAGCGCTAAACACGAAACAGGGTAAGAATATTACTAAAAAAAAATTAGAAGCTAAAAATTCTGATTATAGGGCA
>JAAXKA010000245.1:0-1738 GCA_012269555.1 Alphaproteobacteria bacterium | reverse complement strand
TTGGCATGAAAGGGTTTGGTTTTCATACGATACAAAGATTGATTCGCTGAAATTACTCGATCAGCTTGCAAAAACATTTGGATTTTCATTTCGCAAGGATGGTGTTTTTTTTGTACTAAGTTCAAGTTTCGTAAACAAAAGAGTTTACAAACCAGTAAGCATTAATGCAGAAAAGTTATCATTAATTACTATCTTTAAATCCATATTTAAGTCCGCTGGAATCAATGGAGTTGTATCTGAGAAATTGAGAGATGTGTTAGTAACGGTTCAGTTGAACAAGGTGCCAGCAATTCAAGCTCTCAAAGCCTTGGTTAGAGCAAACAATTTAGATCACCAAGTGGTTGGCAATGTCCACGTAATTTATGCTACCGGAAATTCTGGAGCCAACATTCATGAGCGTCATGAAGTGATTAAAATTGAAAAAAGACTCGATTAATATTTACATTCTGATGAAACGATATTTTCAATAGTAAAGCTTTATTATCTTAAAAAAAATGACCCCGCCTAACTGCGGGGTCATTGTATCTTCAGACTTAATTATTTAGAACTGCGCAAACACTTGACCAGCATCACCATATGGAGCATGTTCTTGTGTCCAATAACTGTAGCATGTGCCATCAGGTAGGAAAATGTAAGCGTCTTGCCAACTACTATCTGGTGCCATAACGCGAGCCATTTTTTCTCCACCTTGGAATGACCAATGTCGACCGTCACTGTAGACGTGCTCGATTCCTTGGCCATGGCGAGTTTTAATGTGAAATTCATCAGCTGGAAGATCCCAACTTTTGTCAGTTACAAAGTCAATTACTTGCCAGATATTCCCGGATGGTAGAACCCCTTGTGAAACTCCTAATCCTGAATCGTTAGGTAGTCCGAATAACATGAGATGAGGGAATTTCTGTGCACCAACCCACAACTCCTCATTTCGGGAGCTTTCGTGATGCAGAGTTGACATTATGTTGTGCGCTAAGCCAAAGCCCTCTGGATCATTTAGATTTGAAAAAATTTGGCTAGTTAAAACGCTACCCAGTTGATCAGCACCTGCTGAGAAACCAACAGTTAGTTTTCCGCGCTGAGCTCTATCTTGTAGGATTTTACGGAAAAGGTCTCTATCGCCGAAGAAATGCTCTCCAACGACCTTATAGCGACTTAGTCCAGTTGAGCTATTGCCTCCACCTAGAATTACAACTTCGGAGTTAGCAACGAGGTTTAATAGCTCATGTGCTTGATGCTCATTCATTGAATCTTCCCAGAAAAAAGGATAGGAATGAAGACCCCAGTTTTGAAACTGACCAAGGTACCACTCAAACTTGCCCCAACCAAATTGCTGGGGACTTCCAAAATGGCCTCCATTTCCGCCTTCTGAAAATGGTAAATATAGAATTGTTTTGTTGTCAGCACTTTGTAGAGCGCGCTCCACGATCCACTGGCGGTGAATATAGTCGCAGCAGTTGTGGGAACTGTAAATAAAGCAAGATGGTTGCATGAATCCTTTCCTTTCGATTTCTCGTTCAAATGAGTTCTAAACTTGAACAGGCGCCGATTGTATCCCACCAAATGATCTTTGAAAAGCTTTACAAGCTGTGAATCCCTTTATTACAAGGTGTATCTCCAAAAGATATACAATAAGTTTATTATGAGAATACTTTTTGTTATTAGCGACTTGACTGAGCTAGTAATCAAGCGAAACAATTTCATCTAATGGCGTAACAAAAATACAATCATTCCGTATTTGGTC
>JAAXKA010000099.1 GCA_012269555.1 Alphaproteobacteria bacterium | reverse complement strand
GAGCAAAAAGAGCAAAAATTTACATTGCGAATTAGGCCTTGTAATCAGCTCATTATAATTGGAGCAGGGCATATTAGCCAAGTGTTGAGTAAACTCTCAGTTACGATGGATTTAGATGTTACAATTATAGACCCAAGGTCTATTTTTTTGAGTGAAAAGAGGTTTCCCAATGTTGCAACAAGATTGGGTTGGCCGCAGGATATTTTGCCTGAATTACATGTTGACGAGCAAACAGCGATCGTAACACTTACTCATGATCCAAAGATTGATGACCCTGCTTTGCTGTATTCTTTAAAAACAAATGCCTATTATATAGGTTGTTTAGGGAGCACTAAAACACATAAATCAAGATTAGACCGATTAAAAAAAGCTGGTGTTTCGGAGCATTCTCTAACCAGACTTCATGGACCAGCGGGTATACAGCTCGGAGGAAGGGCAGCGTCTGAAATAGCTTTATCAATTTTAGCAGAATTAATATCAATTTATCATAAAACGGACGTTTAAAAAGCCACATATATATTAAGTGTAATAAAAAAAGAAACTTTTTGTCCCAATTTTAAAAAAACATGTTTAGAATTGGCCGGTAAAAATTTATTTTTTAATTGAACATTGAACATTAGGCAAACTAATCATGCAACTTAGGCGTTGGCAAAAAGAAATTATTGATGATTTTCAGTCTATTTTAGATTCTCATCGTCGGTTTATTATTAAAGCTCCAACTGGCGCTGGTAAAACGGTGCTTGCTAGTGAAATTATAAAACAGTTCTATTCTGGTGAAAAAGTCATTGTTTTGTGTCATAGGTTGGTATTGCTTGAGCAGCTTGAAAAGGCTTTGGCTAAGGAGCATAGAGTTAGGAAGTTGGGTCTTAATCACACGGAAGCTGCCTTTTCGGATTATGATGTGCTGCTATCAACTAGCACTCGTGCTAGAGACATATTAGATGATGCCATCGAACAAGCAAAACTTGTTATTATAGATGAGGCACATCGTGTTTCTCCAAACGGAACAGGGTACAAACGGATCTTGGATTGTTTTTTAGAAAATGGAAGAGATGATGCTCATATGTTGGGGCTGACCGCCTCACCAGAAAGAAGAACAGCAGACCAAAAAGACCAGTTAAGCTTAGCATTTGATGCTATTATTGATGGTGCTAATATGGATAAGCTGTTTGATGAGGGTATTCTGGTAAAACCACAATACAGACCTCACTTTATTCATGACTTGGACCTTGGAGATATTGATATCAGTAGTGGTGATTTTCCAGTAGCTAAACTGGCACCGGCAATTATTAAGTCATCTATGATAAGTCATGCATGCTCTATTTATCTGGAAGAGCGGGAAAATGTAAAACCAATTCCAATTTCAGCATGGTTTTGTCCAGATGTTACGGTTGCTGAAACCACTGTCGAAGCGATTGAAGAATTGGGAATTAGTGTTTCTTTAATTACAGCTAGTACCCCAATTAAAGAGCGGATGCAAATGTTAACAGATCATGCAGAGGGAAAAGTAGAGTCTGTTGTTTCTGTGGGTGTTCTAGCTGAGGGATGGGATAATCCGCATTGTAATATTATTGTGCACATGCGGCCAACTTTATCAAAGGTCTTGTGGGGTCAGTCAGTGGGTCGTGGGTTGCGTGCAGCAGTTAATAAGGATACTTGTGTGGTAATAGATGTTTCTTCTAATTGGTCAACTTTTGGGCCAGTAGAAAAATTGCAATGGACTCTTTGGTCTCATAGAGGTTCTTATTTAAAATTTAAAAATAGATTTGAATGGATAGCTCAGCAGCCGGTGGATGAGCAAACAAGTTATTATCTGTGTGATAATAAATTAACTTCTGGTCTGAGATGTTCTCACATATATAGAAAAGACAAATTTTCGGACTCAGGGTGTCCTGTGTGTGGTTCGTTTTCAGCTATTGACATACATAAAGAGCAGAAAATGGATAGCTCTGTGAACGATATTGGGTTACATCGTCTGTTCTTTGAACGTATTCCACAAGTATATGAAGAAATGAATCATAATATATGGCGCACACTTGGAAGCACAGCATGGACTGGAGCTGAAAAACAGGAACTTATATTCCTTGCTTTTTGCAAGGCTTTTGAACTTGTAGATGGTCCACCGTCAAATTCTGATTCCGAATTCTGGAAAATTACACTAGATGGTGAAGCAGCTTTACGAAAATTTCTTGTCGAAAATAAAATTCAAATTGTCAAACAGGAGGAATTTAATCACGCTATATTAGTAGATGGTTTAATGCATGGTAAAAGAATAAGAGCACTGCAATCTAATCATGGTATATTATTGTGTGGACAGCAGTTTGAAGCTTTAGAGGAAGAAGAACTAGAGCGCAAATATCAACGTGCGTTGCAAATAATTGAGAGGATTACAGTTATGGGTTGTTCAAGCCAGGATAACTTGCCCTATTTTAAGGCAAAGAATGTGGTGGTATTATGAACTCTGGTATTATAATCGCTCCTTCTATTTTAGCCGCTGATTTTGGAGATCTTTCAGCTGAAGTTAACAAAGTAGAAAAAGCTGGGGCGGATTGGATTCATCTTGATGTAATGGACGGTAATTTTGTTCCAAATATAAGCTTTGGGGCTCCTGTTATCTCTGCCCTTCGAAAAAGCTCATCAAGTTATTTTGATGCACATCTAATGGTGAGCAACCCGGAACTATTAATTACAGATATGAAACAGGCTGGATGCAACGGTATTACGGTACATTTTGAAGCGTGTAATCATCTTGATAGAGTTTTGTCAGTTATTAATGATCATGATTGTTGCGCCGGAGTTGCGTTAAATCCTCACACCGGTGTTGAAAATCTATCACAAGTTTTAGATAAAATTGGATTAATTCTCATTATGACAGTAAATCCAGGTTTTGGTGGTCAAAAATTTATTTCAACAATGGTAGATAAAATACAACTAGCTAGAAAACTAATTGGCGATAGGCCAATTCAATTACAAGTAGATGGTGGTATCACTGCTCAAACGGCTTCCTTAGCAGTTGCAGCTGGCGCAAATAATCTTGTTGCTGGTTCATCTATTTTTGGTGCAGGCGAAGAGCATTATGAGTCTCGAATAAAATCAATGAGAGGTAATTAAAATATTATAATTAATAAAAAGTTCTATACTTTTTACTTTTTGATCAAAGCACCTATATGTTTCTGACCTCGTCTTTGGGCTAATTTAACTTGTTTTTGCCTCTCTTTAAAACGCTCTTTTTGTTTAGGGCTTGTTTTTGAAATACACTTGGGGCAACTAATTCCAGGTTGATAGCTGCTTGTTTCCAGGTCAGCCTCAGATAAAGGTTGTCTGCAGGCATTACATAATGTGTAGGCTCCTTTTTCTAATGTATGGTCAACGCTAACCCGATCATCAAACACAAAACATTCCCCTTGCCAAAGTGATTCATTAGAAGGAACTTCTTCAAAATATTTTAGGATGCCGCCTTGCAGATGATAAACCTCATCAAACCCAAGCCTTTTCATATAGGCTGTTGATTTTTCGCATCTAATTCCCCCAGTACAATACATAGCAATTTTGGTTGGTTTAATATTTTTTCTCTGAGAGGCAAAATTGTCTGCCCAATTTGGAAAATCACGAAACGAAGTTGTATTAGGGTTTATAGCGTCTTTAAATTGCCCAATAGCTATTTCATAATCATTACGAGTATCAACAACCAGTACATCTGGAGATGAAATTAAATTGTTCCAATCTTGGGGTTTTACGTAAATACCTCTAGATTTCGACGGGTTGATATCAGGTTTCCCCATAGTTACTATTTCTTTTTTTAGTCTTACTTTCATGCGGTGAAAAGGACAACTTTCATTTTGGGAATATTTTATTTCCAATTCTTTAAATTGAGGTTGATTACATAACCAGTTAACAAAATTATTTATGCCTTTATGGCTCCCTGCAATTGTTCCATTTATCCCTTCTGGAGCAATAAGAATAGTTCCAAACAGAGATTGCTCATCACAGCAATTTTTTATTTTTGTTTGCCATTCATCTATTTTATTCAGGCTAACAAAATGATACAGAGCTGCGATTAAAAAAGGCGTTTCCTCGGATCTTTTAATCATTTCCAGTGCTTTTTTTGTCATATTAAAATATTGCCAAGCAGAAATTCAAATTTAATCTAAAGCCCAATAAGCGTGTAGATGGATATAGCATCTAACCTAATTTATCCGCAAGTATAGTTGCGGTTTGATACCTAAAAATAAAAATAAGCAATATTTGTTTTTTGATTTCTTTATAAAATTACAATAAGACGCTATGGTAAAAAAATCAGGTCGCTTTTGATTAGGGAAATTATATATAGTTAAAATTTTTATTAGGATAGATTTGTTTTGGATATAATTGAAAATAGCCCAATATTAGAGGTACGTAATCTCAAGAAAAATTATGACAAACTCTCAGTTTTAAAAGACATAAGTTTTTCAGCATATGCAGGGTCAGTAATTAGTTTTATTGGTTCCTCTGGGTCTGGAAAATCAACATTATTGCGATGCTGTAATTTGTTAGAGATTCCGCAGGCTGGTGAAATTATTTTCAAGGGGGAGGCTGTATCTTGGACTAATAAAACAGATTCTAGGCAGTTAACTGATAAAAAGCAGATTATTAAGTTTAGAACCAATTTATCAATGGTTTTCCAATCATTTAATTTATGGTCTCATTTGTCGATTTTGGATAATGTGATTGAAGCGCCAGTCACCGTTCTTAGAAAAGATAGGCATATTATGCGAGATGTAGCTTATTCTCTCCTCGAAAAAGTTGGTATCGCAGATAAAGCAGATGCTTGGCCAGCTCAATTATCAGGTGGTCAACAACAAAGGGCGGCCATCGCAAGAGCACTTGCAATGGAACCTGACGCTTTATTATTTGACGAGCCTACATCTGCTCTTGACCCAGAGCTTGAACAAGAAGTGGTGAAAGTTATAAAAGATCTTGCATCAGAGGGGCGTACCATGCTTTTAGTGACTCATGATATGCAGCTAGCACGTGATTTATCAGATCGAGTGTATTTCCTGCATCAGGGAATTGTCGAAGAAGAAGGTCATCCAGACAGTTTGTTTGGAAAACCCAAATCTCACCGGCTAAAGCAGTTTTTAAGTGCAGCTGCGAGTTAAATTGAAATGCACTTAAATGTTTAGATAGGAGAAAAAATATGAAAAAAATTCTAATTGCAGCTGTTTTTGCAAGTTTTGCAATAAGCACAGTCTATGCAGATACCGTTCGAATGGGTACAGAAGGTGCCTATATGCCTTATAACGGCATTGATGATAATGGCCAATTTATAGGATTTGAAATTGACCTTGGAAACGAATTATGTAAGCGAGCAAATCTAGACTGCGCTTGGGTAAAGAATGATTGGGACTCAATTATTCCAAATTTAAAAGGGGGAAATTACGACACTATAATAGCTGGTATGTCTATCACAGAAGAGCGTATGAAAGAAATCGATTTTACTAGGCCTTATACTATGCCAGACCCTTCAACATACGTTACATTATCGGGAGCGTCTGTTGATTTAAAATCCGGTGTGATAGCCGCTCAAACTGGAACAATACAGGCAAGTTATATAGTCGATTCTGGAGCCACCTTGGTAGAATTTGCTACACCAGATGAAACAATCGCCGCCGTTAGAAATGGTGAAGCAGATGCTGTTCTTGCTGATGACGCATTTTTAAAACCTTTTGTAGAAGAATCAGGTGGTGAGTTAAGTTTTGCGGGCGACAGCGTTTTTATTGGTGGAGGCGTTGGAATGGGTATTCGTAAATCAGACTCTTCTTTGAAAGAAAAATTTAATTCAGCAATCAACTCAATGTGTGATGATGGTTCATTGAATTCTCTAATTACTGAATGGGAAATCAGTGAAACTTTTCCTGATTGCAAATAAAAAAGGAGGTAAGACGTAGACTTATGTTGGTCTACGTCTTACCCAACTATTAGTTTTAGTCAATATTAGCTAATTCCCAGATAAAAGGATTGCCAATGTTTGATGTTTGTGCTGATCCATCGACATTAACAGAGTTTTTCTGGGTAATATGTTATTTAACTACTGCTAAACATTTTGCGTTTTACGTATCATTTTTAGTTGTGTTAGTGTTGTTGGCAATTGCCGCTCCCCTATCTCTATTGTTTGGATTTATTGCTACAATCGGCACGCGCTCATCTAACTGGCTTATTCAAATATTTTCGAAGAGCTATATTAATATGGTTAGAGGTATACCAGATGTGGTTTTCTTTTTGTTTGTGCCTTTAGCACTTGACCAGTTTTTTGAATTTATTCGTCATAAAATAATATGCTTTGATGTAGTGGAACCAATATGGCAGGGAACAGATTTCGTTGTTTGTAAGGCAGCTAAACTACCTTTATCAACAGCAGATTTGTGGGTGCATCAGCTTTACGCATTTACATTAGCATTGATTGCTTTTGCAATTGTTTTTGGTGCTTTTGCGGGTAATGTTTTAAGTGGGGCTATGAGAGCAGTTCCCAAGACACAAACAGAAACGGGTGCTGCTTTCGGATTTACGCAAAAACAAATTTTTTGGCGAATTTTAGTACCCCAAATGTGGATATATGCAATTCCTGGTCTATCAAATTTATGGATGATATTAATTAAAGCAACGCCTCTATTATTTTTACTGGGAGTTGAGGACATAGTGTATTGGGCACGAGAGCTTGGTGGTTCTAAGACCTCTATGTATGCTTATCCCCATCCAGATTGGAGGGTTTATTATTTTGCTGGGTTATTGGTGTTTTATTTATTAATGACATGGGTAAGTAGTAAGGTGCTAAAACGGCTTCAAATAAAATTAAGTAAAGGTCAGGCAACAATGGCTGGCAAAGAGCTACAAGGATATTAAGGATGAGCTCTTGTTGGGCAACATTACAGGATTATGGTCTGCGTTCAATTGGGATTGGTGAACGTATCTTGCCAAAAACTGATATTACGATATGTGAACAGGTTGTATTAATTGGCTCTGGGTTAATTTGGAATATTTATTTTGGAATAATTGCTGTTTTTTTTGGTTTTTGGTTTTCAATAATTCTTGCTGTAGGTAAAAACAATAAGCTTGCACTTTTTAGAATACCATCTGAAAGTATTATTTTTGTGTTTAGAGGGTCTCCTCTTTTTATTCAATTTTTCTTTGCTTATGAGTTTTTCGTACTTCTACCTAAAGTTGGCATTGAATTTGATTTAGGATTCATAACATTGTCTGCTGAAACGCGCTGGCTTACAAGAGCTTGGCTTGGTGGGTTAATCGTACTTTTTTTCAATACTGCCGCATATTCAGCAGAAATATTTTACGGTGCAATTCGCTCTGTTCCTTCCGGTGAATTGGAAGCAGCGGAGGCATATGGCATAACTGGATGGAGTAAATTCTGGCGTATTATTTGGCCCTCTATGTTACGTCTGGCTTGGCCCTCATATACTAATGAAGCTATTTTTCTATTTCATGCTACATCACTAATTTTTTTCTCTGGCTTTCCAGCCTGGAGGCAGTCTGGTGACGCATTATATTACGCCAATTATTTTGCAGATAAGACATTTAATCCGTTTTTGCCTTATCCAATAGTGGCAATGTATTTTATATTATTAACATTCGTCATAATTTCTATTTTTGGGGTTGCTAATAAGTATCTAAATAGACACCTTGATGTTGAGCAGAGAGCAAAAATCCAACTATCAATAAATATATTGAGGTAATTAAATGGTTTATTTTCATAAGATCGGGAGGTAAAAATAAGCGTTGAACATCTAAAGATTCAATTACAAGCTGACACAGCAGGCTCTTTTTATAATTTATCTTATTATCATTTTGCCCCGGATGGGAAAAGTAATGTTCCTAAGATATTTTTACAGGCAGGCCTGCATGCAGATGAGCAGCCAGGAACGCTCATTTTGCACTATTTACTAGAGATGTTGGAGAAGGCAGATAAGTTGGGGAAACTTAATGCTGAATTTTTCGTTTTTCCCATGGTAAACCCAATTGGAATGGCACAGATTTATAATCACCATCATAGTGGTAGGTTCGATTTTTCAACTGGAATAAATTTTAATCGTAATTGGCCAGACCTTGCAGAATGCATCATTAGTGAAGATGGAGAATTAATTAAAAATTTAACGCAAGATGTTGAAGAAAACAAAAATAAAGTTTTATTAGCCTTGGAAAAATGGATATCAAACCAGAAACCGATAACCGCTTTAGAAAGGCTCCGGCTTGAAATAATACAAATAGCAATGTCTTGCGATATAGTTTTGGATTTGCACTGCGATGTTCAAGCATTAAACCATATTTATATTGTTCCGCAATTAATGCCTGAATACCAAGACCTAGCTGATTGGATGGGCTCCTATGTAACTTTAACGGCTGAAAATTCAGGTGGGGGTTCTTTCGATGAAATTTGGCCAAGGTTATGGATAGATATTCAAAGGCGTTGTCCAGATAAACCTATTCCAAAGCCAGTACTATCCGCAACGCTGGAATATCGAGGATTAGTTGATGTTGAAATATCTTTAAATAGAAAAGATGCAGAAAATTTAATGGGATTTTTTAGTTCGCGTGGGTTCGTTAATTCAAAAACAGATAATACCTGTTCTCCCATGCCACCAGCTTTGCCATTTAATGCGACTCAGATTATCAAATCAGAGGTAACTGGATTGGTTTGTTATGAAGTCCAGCTTGGTCAAGATGTAACGGAAGGAGAATTAATTGCAAACATTCTTTTATTAGATGGACCAGAAGCTTATCGTGTTAAGGTTCCAATATATGCAGGAACTAGTGGTATTGTTTTTTCTATGATGCTTCAAAAATATATTTGGAAGGGTCAACCTATAGCAAAGATAGCGGGAAGGACTGCTCTACCCGAGAGGACTGGGGTACTTTTGGAAGCTCGTTAAAAACTATTTAGTAGTTGTTAGATTTTATTTTTTTAGTAATTGTGTAATTTTATTTCGGAGGTTTGATGACTCCGTGCTGACCATGGATGAAAAAGAACCCTGTAAAGAACCATCTCTACCGATAAGATATTTATGAAAATTCCATTTTGGACGAGCCCTCCAACCAAGTTCGTCATTAACCCATTTGTAGAAAGGATGTGCCCTGTTTCCTTTAACTACGGTTTTGGCAGTCATTGGAAAGTTTATGTTAAAATTTACTTCGCAAAAGTTTTTAATCTGGACATTTGTACCAGGTTCTTGTCCCCCAAAATCGTTGCTGGGAACGCCTATTATGACTAATCCATCTGATTTAAATTCGTCCCACAGTGATTGCAACCCTTCATACTGGTTGGTAAACCCGCATTCAGAGGCAGTATTAACAAGAAGTATTACATTACCCGTAAAATCAGACAGAGGTATAGTACCTCCTTCTATTGATTCAAAATTAAAATCATATGCAGATTTAGCATTTGCCATAGATGTAGTACCTAAGTTTATCATGGTTATTATAAGAAGGAACCAGTTTAAATGCTTTATATTCATAGATAACCTACATCATTGCTTTTTTAATATGAAATAAAGACATGGTGTAATTCGTTTCAAAAACAAGTAATGGCTCGGAAAGTATCAGAAATTAAATTAAAAATTATCTAAAAAATACATGTATTTTAGGCTAATAGCCATAAATCATTTAGAAACTCATTTATAATTTTTTCCCCACCTAACCCAATTATCTGGTTTCGTAAGCTTGCAACAGGTCCGTTAGTACGAAAAATATCTCCAGATATTTGACTTTTTCTAACAACAGAATGAGCTTCTGGCATACGTATTTTTATCATTTCATTCAACGTATCGGAAACACAAAACCCCTTTGCTAGAACATTCTCAATACATGCAATATCCATAAATGATTGACCAGCACCCTGAGCTAAATGAGGCGGCATAGGATGGGCTGCGTCACCTATTAATGTTACTGAACCTCTGCGCCAGTTGAATAAGGGTTCACTATTTTTTACAGATATTATTTGCCAGTCCTTCATTCTTTTTTCAAGTAGTGATAAAATCGGATGACAGGATAAAATAGATTGGATGGAGTTTTTAGAAAAAGCGCTCTCAGAAAATGAAAATACGAAATTGACATCTTTGCCATTTCGGATTGGGTAGGATACTAAATGGCATGAATTACCGAGCCATAATTGCACATTTGGAAAAGAAAAACCCGGTGGGATGTCTTTTGAAGGAAATATACATCTACAAATAGCATATCCAGAATTTACTTGGCTGGCTGTTGGATTTACAAATTGTCTTGTCTTACCTTCCCAGCCATCCGCACCCACTATAAAGGGGGCGGTGATTATATCAGAGTTATCTAGAATTAAAGTTGTGTTATTAAATTTTTGGGAAATGGCTGATACTTTAGCATCAATAAATTTGATAAGGGGGTTTTTTAGACATATTTTTAATAAGGTTTGATGAAGGTCCTGGCGTGCAATTGATACGTATGTAGTTTTGCTTCCTGATAGCGATATTTTTGTAAGGGTCGATGCCAAATCAAAAGATTTTATGTCTACCGCTAAAAGCCTAGTCGCCTTATCTAAAATTTCATCTTTTAAATCTAAACTAGATAAGGCAGCTAATCCGTTTGGTGCAATTTGTAATCCACCAAAAAGTTGAGGCTTGTTATTAGGTGCTATGACTTTGATTTTATGTCCATATTTCGCGAAGGCAATGGCCGCTCCAAGACCACTAAAACTATTACCAATGATTATTATTTCTTCGCTCATTTTTTAATTTTAGGTAGAGGTTAAAAAAAGGCCGACTGTAAGCCGACCTTTTTTGAAAATAATAAAGTATTTCAGAAATGCAACATATTCATCAAATAAGAAGTGGAGCAATTACCAAACTAACAATGGCCATAACATTGATTAAAATGTTCATGGAAGGACCAGAGGTATCTTTAAGAGGGTCTCCAACAGTATCTCCAACTACGGCTGCCTTATGCACATCAGAGCCTTTACCGCCAAAATTTCCCTTCTCTACGTGTTTTTTTGCATTATCCCATGCTCCACCAGCATTTGCCATCATCAGTGCCATCATTACACAACATATCAATGCTCCTCCTAATGTGCCACCAAGAGCTTTTGGCCCAAGGCCAAAACCAATAACAACCGGTGCAAGCACAGCAAGTGAACCTGGGAGGATCATTCGACGTAATGCAGCACGTGTAGCGATATCAACACATCTTGCTGTATCTGGTTTTGCTTTTCCTTCCATAAGGCCAGGGATTTCTTTGAATTGACGACGAACTTCAATAATCATTTCGAAGGCGGCGTCACCAACAGCAGTCATTGTGATAGAGCTAACAATAAAAGGGAAAATACCTCCTATAAACATACCAACTAGAACTATGGGGTCATTAATTGCAAGAACAAAATCGGGGTCTCCGTTACTAACTTTTACAATGTAAGCACTTATCAAAGCTAGTGCAGCTAGAGCAGCAGCACTAATTGCAAACCCTTTTCCAATAGCAGCAGTGCTATTACCAACCTCATCAAGTGAGTCAGTTATCTCACGTGTTTCTGAGCCCATCTCAGCCATCTCGGCTATCCCACCAGCATTATCTGCTACAGGACCATAGGCATCGATTGCCATGGTTATTCCAACAGTGGCCAACATTCCGACAGCAGCCATTCCAACACCATAAAGTCCAGCTGAAAGATTTGCGAAGAATATAATTGCTGCGATCGTTAGAACAGGAATAGCTACAGATTGCATCCCTATCGCCAGTCCTGAAATCATAACAGTTGCAGGACCAGTTTCACCGTCTTTAGCAATTTTTCTTACAGGTGCTCCACCAGTGTAATATTCAGTTACTAAACCAACGATAATACCACCAATTGCTCCAACCAGCACAGCATTCCAGACGCCAACGGATGCGCCCATGCTGGTTATAACAAAATAAGCCGCAGCAATGAAAACTACTGCTGAACCAATAGTACCAAATCGTAAAGCAACATCAGCGCTTTTGTTAGAGAACAAACGAACTGACAAAATACCAAGCAGTGAACACACAAGACCAGTGGATGCAAGAGCGAGAGGCATAAATTGCAATACTGCTCTGTCCCCTCCTAAACCTTCCAAAGAAGCCATGGACATTGATGCAGCTAGCGCCATAGATGCAATCATGGCACCACAGTATGATTCAAAAATATCAGACCCCATGCCTGCTACATCACCAACGTTATCACCAACGTTATCAGCAATGACGGCTGGATTACGAGGGTCATCCTCTGGTATTCCGGCCTCAACTTTGCCCACCAAGTCTGCTCCAACATCTGCTGATTTAGTGAATATACCTCCACCAACACGACTAAATAGAGCTACAGAAGAACCTCCCATTGCGAAACCTTCAATAGATTCAATGCCGTGTAAGCTACCTCCCATAAATCCGTATAGAACGCCAATTCCTAACAAACCCATGGATGCAACGGTGAGGCCCATGATCGAGCCTCCAAAAAATGCAACATTTAATGCTTCAGAAGCTCCTTTGGTTTTAGCAGCAACAGCAGTTCTAACATTTGCTTTTGTAGCAGTGTACATACCGATGTAGCCAGCAGTACCCGAACACAGTGCTCCCAGCGCAAATGCTATAGCGGTACCTTCCCCCAAGCTAGCATATAGTGCAACAATACAAATTAAACAAAAGACTGCAAGTCGCTTATACTCGCTTGCCATAAATACCATGGCGCCAAGGTGTATTTCATCAGCTATATCTTTTTCTGGCCCACTGCCAACGGGTGATTTTTTGATCCACTGATAAACAAAAAAAGCGACTAATAAGCCAAACGCCCCAAGAGCAACAGGAATAAACGCGCTGGTCATGATTAAATTACCTCTTATAAAGTGATTTTAAAGAAAATTTACACAGCCTTAAAGCAGTTTGGCCGAGCGTGCTAGGTTATAATGTTAAAGTTTTATCCTGTAAAGTATAAACCCTTATTCTATTGATAGACTTTTATATTTTTCATCTAAAATTAAAGGTAATTGAATATAAATCAGCCCTATGATACAATAATAACGTTCGAAACGCTGATTGGGAGAGTCTGTTAGTAAACCTAAGCTTTTAGGATTTATATACAGCGCCGAAGGAGCACAAGCCTCATAATCTCTCAGGCAAAAGGGTCAATCAGTGTGAACAGTCTGGAAAGTGGCCGAAAAAAGTCCACCGACGGGGATACTATGTAGAAAAGAAATTTTCTCATGGGAAACTCTCAGGTACAGAGACAGGCGAGGTGTATTTTGAATGTCAATTGATGGCATTTGTACATCTTGGAGTCTTTAGAAATGAAAACAATTGCAGTTATTGGAGCTGGTGTTACTGGGGTAACCACAGCATTTGTGTTGCGTGAACTTGGATATAAAGTGACTGTTTTTGAAAAACAGAGATACCCTTCTATTGTGACTTCTTATGCTAATGGGGGGCAACTTTCAGCTAGTAATGCAGAAGTTTGGAATCACTTTGGGACCATTCTAAAAGCGGTAACTTGGTTATTAAAAAAAGATGCTCCACTTAAAATAAATTTTTGGCCTAATTGGCATAAAGTAAGTTGGCTAGCCGAATTTTTGCTTCAAACCAAAAACTATAAAAAAAATACTATACAGACTGTAAAGATGGCAATTGAGTCTCGCAAATATATGCAGAAAATTGTTGATGATGCTGGAATAGAGTTTGATAAATCAAATTGTGGTATTTTACACATTTATAAAAGTCACCGAGAATTTGAGCATGCTCATAGGGTAAATGAACTTTTAGCATTAGGAGGCTTAGAGCGCCGCAGATTGACAGAGAATGAAATTTTAACGATAGAGCCTAATTT
This sequence comes from Alphaproteobacteria bacterium, assembly GCA_012269555.1. Taxonomy (GTDB): domain Bacteria; phylum Pseudomonadota; class Alphaproteobacteria; order Puniceispirillales; family Puniceispirillaceae; genus UBA5951. Next base: position 15,438 of record JAAXKA010000099.1, on the reverse strand, counting down.
AGAAAAAAAATTTGTAGGTGGATACTATACCAAAACAGACTCCACAGGCGATATCCATAAATTTACATCTAATTTAGCGAGAGTTGCAATGGATCGTGGTGTCAATTTCCAACAAAGTGCAGATGTAAAATCAATCAAAGTATTGGGTTCAGAAGTAAAAATAAAATTTAATTGTAAGGATCTTCAAGACCAAATAGAAACTTTCGATATGTGTGTTATTTGTGCAGGTGTTGCTAGTCACAAGTTTGCAAAAATGCTTGGGGATAGGGTAAATATTTACCCAGTTAAAGGTTATTCGATTACAGTCCCATTACCTGACTTAATTTCTCAGAAAAAGGCTCCTAATGTAAGTTTACTTGATGATGAAGCAAAAATAGTTACCTCAAGGTTGGGGAAGAATAGATTTAGGGTTGCTGGTACTGCGGAAATAGCAGGGCATAATTTGGATATTTTGGAAGCTCGTATTCAACCTTTAAAAAACTGGGTGGAATCAAATTTTCCTGAAGTCTCAACTAAAGATGCTCAGCCTTGGGCAGGATTGAGACCAATGAGGCCAAATATGATGCCCCTTGTCTCGCAAGGAAAAGAACCAAATGTTTTCTATAACACCGGTCATGGACATTTAGGATGGACTCTTGCATGTTATACAGCAAACATGGTAGGCGAATTGATTATTGGTTCTGATACATAAATGTTGTTCTGGATTTTTTTAGAAGATAGAAAAAAGCAATGATTGTCTCATGAAAATATCCCCAAACCAGCTTGTTATTATAAAACCTGATGATTGGCATTTACATGTTAGGGACAAGGAGATAATGAAGGCCGTACTGCCTGAAAGTTATCGCTGGGCCTCAAGAGCTATAATAATGCCAAATCTTGTCCCTCCTATAACAACAGGCGAAGATGCTCGTTTATATGCGAATAGAATAAAGGCCTGTATAGATAAAGATATAAATTTTGAGCCATTGCTGACCCTCTATTTAACTGAAGAAACGGAAGCAGACGATGTTGTCTCAGCCTATAGGAAAAAAATTATAAAAGCTGTTAAATTGTACCCTGCAGGTGCGACCACTAATTCGTCTAATGGTGTTAGAAATATTAACGGGGTATATCCAGTTCTAGGGGCTATGTCGGAGCAGGGTATACCCTTACTAATTCATGGTGAGGTTACTGATCCGCAGATAGACATATTCGACCGAGAGGCAGTTTTTATTGAAAAAATTTTAGCGCCTTTACGAAATGAGTTTCCAGATCTGAAGATAGTAATGGAGCATATTACAACTGAGCAAGCAGTTTCCTATGTTCTTAATGAAGAAAAAAATTTAGCTGCAACGATCACCCCTCATCATTTAGTTGTAAACCGAAACGTTATGCTTTCTGGGGGTATTAAACCCCATTATTATTGTTTGCCTGTTTTAAAGAAGGAGCCTCACCGATTGGCGTTAATAAGAGCAGCAACAAAGGGTGATAAACGATTTTTTCTTGGTACTGATAGTGCTCCACATTTAGATTCTTCAAAAATACATGATTGCGGTTGTGCTGGCGTTTTTAATGCGTCATTCGCGATAGAAATATTAGCCCAACTATTCGACAATGAACATGAATTAAAAAACTTAGAGAGTTTTGTAAGTTTAAGCGGAGCTGAGTTTTACGGATTACCGCATAATAGGGAAAATATCATTTTGTCTAAATCAGATAAAAAACTTGAAATACCAAAAAAATTACAAACAAGTGAAGGAGATATTACGTTATTTGATCCCTTGATGTCCATTTATTGGCGCATCAAAAATTAGTTAGTTCATTTCTTCTTGTTGGCTTGTTTTAAAATGTTTATAATTAATAATGATTATTTTTTTGTTAGAGTTTAGAGGAGAATAAGATGAGGTTTGGAATTTTAATTGCCTTTTCCGGTTTGATGGCAATAAATGGCAATGCTCTCGCTGAGGGCAGTTTAAATGTTTATAATTGGTCTGATTATATAGCTGAAGACACAATCGCTAATTTTGAAGCCGAAACTGGAATTAAAGTCACTTATGATATGTATGATTCCAATGAGGTCTTAGAAGCCAAGATGTTAGCGGGCTCGTCAGGTTATGACCTTGTTGTACCCACTGCAGATTTTCTAGCTCGTGGTAGAGAAGCGGGCGCCTATCAGGATATGGATTTGTCAAGAATTCCCAATGCCTCTAACCAGGATTCTGAGATTCAAGCTCAAGCAGACAGAATGGTTGGATCAAATTCAGCGGGTTTAGTCTATATGTGGGGATCAACTGGAATTGCCTATAATGAAGATATGGTTGCTGAGAGACTTGGTGATGATGCTCCCACGGACAGCTGGTCGCTCATTTTGGATCCAGCAAATGCAGCAAAATTGGAGGACTGCGGTATAGCCATTTTAGATGCACCAACAGATGTTTTGCCGAATGTAATGACATACCTTGGATACCCTGGGACGTCGATGGATAAATCCCATTTTGAAGCCGCTGGTGATGCACTTTCTGCTATCAGGCCTTATTTAAGATACATTAATTCAAGTCAGTCAATAAATGACATTGCAAATGGGGATATCTGTGCAGCAATCATGTGGTCTGGAGATGCATTTCAAGCAGCTTACAGAGCCGAGGAAGCAGAAAACGGGCATGTGATTGATTATTATATTCCAAATGAGGGGACAAATCTTTGGTTTGATGTGATGGCAATTCCTGCTGATGCGAAAAATGTTGATAACGCCTATAAATTTGTAGACTATATGATGCGTGCTGACGTGGCAGCGGAGAATGTGAATTATGTTTGGTATGCAAGCGGCAATAAGGCAGCTATGCCAGACATTGATCCAGAAATTCTATCCCATCCAGGAATTTATCCTACAGAAAAAGCAAAGGAAAAGCTTTTTGTAACTCCTGTCTATGATGCACAAACCGACAGAATCGTTACTCGTGTCTGGAATAGATTTTCAGCTGGCAATTAGAATTCAGCAGAATATTGAATAAGTAATTAGCAATGAAAGCCACCTTCAATAAACGGAGAAAGTGGCTTTCATTTTTTGACAATACATGAAGAACGGCATTGTCACATGGCCCCTTTTATTAGAATTCAGAATATCTCAAAAAAATATGGTAAATTATTAGCGGTAGATAATGTATCATTTGATTTAGAAAAGGGAGAACTGTTCAGTCTGCTGGGTCCTTCTGGTTGCGGCAAGACTACATTACTAAGAATATTAGCTGGTTTTGAGATAACTACTGAAGGTTCTGTTGAGATAGATGGTCAAGATATGGCACACGTCGACCCAGCGGATAGGCCTGTAAATATTATGTTTCAAAATTATGCTCTTTTTCCACATATGAGTGTTTCAAATAATATTGGTTATGGATTAAAACGAGCTTCCCTTCCTAACAATGAGATAAAAAGTCGTGTTAATGAATTATTAGAGCTTGTTCATCTCAATGGAATGGGTGAACGAAAACCATCCACTCTTTCTGGTGGACAAAGACAGCGTGTTGCGCTAGCGAGGGCCCTTGCAAGACGCCCTAAACTTCTATTGTTAGATGAACCACTCGCTGCTTTAGATAAAAAGCTAAGGTCTGAAACACAATTTGAACTTTGTAAAATTCAAGAACAGCTTGGTACGACTTTTGTTGTAGTAACGCATGACCAAGAAGAAGCAATGACGTTATCAACAAGAATTGGTGTCATGAACAACGGAAAATTAGTCCAACTTGGAACACCTAATGAAATATATGAGCAACCACAAACTACATTTGTTGCAGATTTTGTAGGGGAAATCAGTTTTATTGAAGCAACAGTAAAAGAGCAAAAAGGACCGTATTGGTTAATGCAAGGTGCAGTTCCGGTCCATGTATCAAACAGAACAAAATTTAGAATAAATCAAAAAGTCAATCTTGCGCTTAGACCAGAAAAAATTTCACTTACCTCAAAACCAACAGGAAAAATCAACGAATTTCCAGTCGAAATTATAGATTGGGCATTTTATGGGGCAGGAACTCAATATAGAGTTGTTGGACCAGGAGGTATAAATTTAAAGCTATATGAGTCGCATAATCTTCCAAGCAAATCGGATGCTCGACAACCCGAAACAGGCTTTATTAATTTCTCACCAGATTCAATCATAATTCTTGAAAGATAAATAAATGAACTATTTTTTTCAAAAATTTGGACGAATTCTGGTTATTTGGTTACCGTTGGGATGGCTTTTATTATTCTTCATGCTCCCATTAGTAGAAATGATCAATGTCTCCTTTTCAGAGGCAAGGCGAGCAGTGCCGCCTTATAATCCTGCGTTTCAAATTGGTTCTGGTGGTATTTCTTTTAGCCCAGTTCTGGACAACTATCTTTTAATTTACGAATATTGGGAAGATTACTTGTGGCCTGCATTTAATAGTATAAGGTTAGCATTTTTTTCAACTTTGTACTGCCTTTTATTCGCTTATCCAATGGCTTGGTGGATAGCCCGGTCAAATAAATCCCTTCAGCATATTTTACTTATATTGGTATTAATGCCCTTTTGGACATCTTCACTTTTAAGAATGTATGCACTAATTGGCCTGCTAAACCCAAATGGTTTTATTAATGATGTTTTAATATGGGCAGGCATTACTGTAACTCCTATTCAAATGATGCAAACTGACTTTTCTATTTATTCTGGCATGATACTTACTTATTTACCGTTAATGATCTTACCACTGTACGCTTCTCTTGTGCGGCTAGATGTTTCTATAATTGAGGCAGCAGCAGACCTTGGGGCAAAGAAATGGGATATATTCAGAACAATAGTCTTGCCACTAAGTATTCCCGGAATTATAGCAGGAAGTCTGCTTGTATTCATTCCCGCTGTTGGAGAATTTGTGATACCAGCATTACTTGGAGGACCGGAGCAATTAATGCTTGGGAAAGTAATTTGGACCGAATTTTTCAGGAATAGGGATTGGCCTGTCGCTGCAGCTATAGCAATAATATTAATTGCAATTATTGTACTGCCTATTGTTTATGCAAGGTATCAGGACAGGGAAGGTATTAGCTGATGCGTCGCGATGTTCCATTATTAGCTAAAGTATTGGGTATCGCTGGATTTGGTATTTTATATATTCCTGTAATGATGATGATTATTTATAGCTTTAATAGTAGTAAGCTCGTTGCAGTTTGGGCAGGCTTTTCCACTAAATGGTATAAAGAACTTTGGACAGATGATATTTTGCTTACAGCTTTATATAAGTCACTCCTTATTGGTATAAGCTCGGCAACAATTTCAACGGTATTCGGATTATTGATTGCAATTGCCTTTGTAAGGTTCTCAGTTTTCAAGGGTAGATTAATTTTAAGCCTTGTAGCGAGCGCGCCTCTAGTAATGCCAGAGGCAGTCACTGGCTTATCAATGTTATTATTATTCATTGCAATGGAGGCCAGTTTTGGCTGGCCGTCTGGTCGTGGTGTGGACACCATCATGATTGCCCATGCAACTTTTGGGATGTGTTTTGCTGCAGTTGTAATCCAAACAAGACTTCGTGATATGGATAAATATCTTGAGGAAGCAGCAAGAGATTTAGGTGGAAGGCAACCTTTTGTTTTCTTATCTATTACTTTGCCACTTATTCTTCCCTCAATTATCGCAGCGTGGTTATTATCATTTACACTTAGTTTTGATGATTTAGTGATCGCTAGTTTTGTAAGTGGCCCCGGTAGCTCAACACTTCCTATAGTAATTTTTTCAAAAATTCGTCTTGGAGTATCACCGGAGATAAATGCTATCGCAACGTTGATGATACTTACGATTTCTATGCTGGTTTTATTTGGCAGTATTCTAATTTTAAAGCGAGAAGGTAAAAAATAAGTTTAACACAATTGAAAAATAGTTTTAGAAAAAATAATCATTAAATCTTTTAAATTCTAATGAATTAGGGTAGACCTGCTACAATTAAAAAAGCTTATAAATTTAATGATTAACTATAACCACACGCCAAAAAAAGTAATTGCCCGGTCTACAGCAAAAATGTTGTTAGATATTGGGGCGGTTCATGTTAATGCAGTTAAGCCTTTTGTCCTTACCTCTGGTTCAATTAGCCCTGTTTATATTGATTGCAGAAAATTAATATCCTTTCCAAGAATAAGAGCTGCTTTAATGAGCTATTCTGTTTCTTTGTTAGCTGAGTCCGTTGGTATAGAATATTTTGATGCTGTGGCAGGAGGTGAGACAGCCGGCATTCCATTTGCAGCCTTTTTAAGTGAACGGCTGGCTCTACCAATGCAGTATGTTCGCAAAAAAGCAAAAGGGTTCGGAAGGAATGCGCAAATTGAAGGTCACCTTGAACCTAGCTCAAAAGTATTATTGGTAGAGGACCTAGCGACTGATGGAGGTAGTAAGTTTATGTTCGTAGACGCCTTGCGTGATGCAGGGGCAAAATGTGACCATGTTTTAGTGGTTTTTTATTATGATTTATTTGCTGATGCCCAAAAAAAACTAACGGAACATGGGCTTAATCTTCATTATTTAGCAACTTGGTGGGATATTTTAGAAGAATTGAAATCTTCTGATAGATTTGATGAAAAAACAATTCTAACAGTTGACGCATTTTTGAATGACCCAGTTGGGTGGTCAGATACAAACAGTGATAAATATTCCTAAAAATAGGTGATAACTGTAATGGCTATATTTAATCTTGGTTCTATTAATATGGATTATTTTTATAGATTACCACATCTTGTGTCCGCTGGTGAGACGCTCGCCGCAGTAGGGTACAATATTTTCCTTGGTGGAAAAGGTGCAAATCAGTCTGTAGCGCTTGCAAAAGCAGGAGCTGATGTTTTCCATATTGGTGCATTTGGGAAAAGAGACGAGCATTATTTGAAAGAAATGAGAGAAGCTGGGGTAAATCTCAATAACGTTTCTTTATTGGGGTCAGAGTCAGGCCATGCTGTTGTTATGGTAGATAATGAAACTGGAGAGAATCAGATTGTCCTCTCTGGCTCCGCTAATAATAAGATATCAGAAAAACAGATAGAGTCTGCACTTTTAAATGCAAAAACTACTGATTGGGCGTTGGCGCAAAATGAAACATCGTTAGTCCATGAATTTTTGGTTTCTGCTAAGGAAAAAGGTCTTAAAATATGCTATAGCGCTGCGCCATTTGTTGCTAAACAAACGGCCTCTCTACTACCTTTTACTAATTTGTTGGTAGTTAATGAAGGAGAAGCGAACGCATTATTAAAATTTTTGAATAAAGATGTATCAGAACTTGGCCTACCACATCTGGTAATTACTCTTGGGTCAAAAGGGGCACGTTATATTGGTGAAGAGGGGGACTTTTTTGTTGCGCCATTTGAGGTAAGGCCTGTAGATACAACGGGGGCAGGAGATACTTTTCTTGGATATTTACTTGCCTCTTTGAGCAAGGGAATGTCTATGAAGGAGGCTATGAGCTATGGCTCTGCAGCGGCATCTTTGCAAATCACAAGACAAGGCGCGTTAGCAGCTATTCCATCATTGCAGGAAGTTGAGACCTTTATCGGAGAAAATTCATAGGAACAGCGTTTATGGCAGCCCAAAAAATTATTATAGATACAGATCCTGGAATAGACGATGCAATGGCAATTCATCAAGCCTTTGCAGACACTAGATTAGAGGTAATTGGATTAACTACAATTTTTGGTAACGTGTATGTGAACCAAGCAACGCGCAATGCGTTGTGGTTAGCAGAGCAAGGCGCTTATAAATGTGCTGTTTCTGAGGGTGCAGCAAAACCAATTATTCAGAAAATGAACACTCCTTCTTTTCATGTTCATGGAGCGCAAGGTTTTGGAAATTTTATCGATATTAATCCAATTGGAAAAGCAGACCCAAGACCAGCACATGTCTTTTTATCTGAGACAATTAGAGCCAATCCCAATGAAATTATTTTATGTCCTATTGGCCCTTTGAGTAACATTGCGAACCTACTTGAATATGATCCTGATATCGTTAATCATTTAAAAAAAGTGGTTATAATGGGGGGTGCTGTTTATGTCCGAGGAAACGTAACATCTTTCGCAGAAGCCAATTTCTGGAATGACCCGCATGCTGCGGAAAAGGTGCTTGCAGCAGATTGGGAAATAGATTTGATAGGTCTTGATGTTACATCAACTATACAATTCCCTCCTAAAGTATTTTTGGAGGGAGCTGAGAAGTCACCTATAATAGGAGGTTTCATCTCAAATATTTCTGAGTTTTATATAAAATTTTATGAAGGGATTGTTGGTAAAACAGTCTGTTTAATGCATGATCCTGCGGCTATTATGGCAATTACTGATCCTGATATTTTTACTTTCCAAAAAGTACCACTATCTGTCATAATGGAAGGGGAGAAAGCAGGTAATGTTTTTGTATGTAAAAATTCAGAGAGAAGGCCTGTAAATGTGGCTATAAATGTGGATATAGAATCTGCCCAGAAGCGATTTGAATCCATATTTTCAAAAGCCGACGCAGCCCTCAATAAGCGTATCAACGGCTAGGAAATAGAGAATATGCAAGTTCAAACAATAGATTATAATGCAAGTGACGCACCAGAGATATTGACGCGTTCTTTGCATGAAACCGGATTTGCAGTGTTGGCAAACCACCCAATCAGTGAGAAGCAAGTAAAATCAATTTATGATAACTGGGGCAAATTTTTTGCAAGTGATACCAAGCATGACTTTATTCGTGACATGGAAAAGCATGATGGCTACTTTCCATTTAGGTCCGAGAATGCGAAAGGTGTTGAGATAAAGGATTTAAAAGAATTCTATCATGTATTTCCTTGGGGGCGCGTTCCTCCTGAATTAGAGGCAGAAACCAGAAAATTATATAATGACCTATTTGGTCTTGGTTTGACCCTTTTGAAATGGCTTGATAATTGTTTGCCTTCCAATGTTCAAAACACTCTTTCAGAATCACTTGAGAAAATGATGAAAGGTAGCGAGCAAAGTTTACTTCGAATTTTGCATTATCCACCAATACAAGAAGATATTGAGCCAGGTGCTATTAGAGCTGCGGCTCATGAGGACATTAATTTAATAACTTTGCTTGTTGCAGGATCAGAGCCTGGTTTGCAAGCACAAGATAAAACTGGGAAATGGCACGATGTTTCTAGCGATCCTGGAATGATTACCATTAATAATGGCGACATGCTTGCGATGGCTAGTGAAAATTACTTTCCATCCACACCGCATCGTGTAATAAACCCTGAAGGGAAAAAAAATAATTCACGTTATTCTATTCCAATGTTTCTTCATCCAAGACCAGAAGTTATGTTGAGTAACGTGCTTTCAGCAGAGAGTTATCTGCAAAACAGACTTAAGGAAATTGGATTAAAATAGGTGAAGGGAGAAATTATGAACCGAAATATTCTTTTTTTAATTTTGGGTGTGATTTTAGTTGGTGCTGTTGTTCTTATGAACTCAGACTTAGATCTAAAGAAACCTGAGGTAGTTGCTGATATTAAGCCAGCAGTAATTTACGATATGGGTGGTAAATTTGATAAATCGTTTAATGAAGGGGTCTGGAACGGAGTCCAAAAATTTACAGAAGAGACTGGTGTTGAAGTAATGGAGTTTGAGGTTACCAATGAAACCCAGCGTGAACAGGCAATGCGACGAATGGTTGAGCGAGGTGCAACAATAGTGCTTGGTGTTGGGTTTGCACAGGCTGATGCCATAGCTGCAGTTGCAGCTGACAACCCAGATGTACAATTTTCAATCATTGATGTGAGTTGGTTAGATTCACCTAACCTTCGTCAATATGCATTTAAGGAACATGAGGGTTCTTATCTTGTGGGTGTAGCCGCTGCTAAAGCGTCACAAACAAACAAAGTGGGATTTGTTGGTGGAATGGACATTCCATTAATTAGCAGATTTGCGTGTGGATATGTAGGTGGTGTTAAATCAGTTTCAGCAAATGCAGAGATCTACCAAAACATGACAGGTTCAACACCATCAGCTTGGAATGATCCAGCTAAAGGGGCTGAATTGACAAGAAGCCAAATCGATCGTGGTGCCGATGTTGTATACCATGCGGCCGGCGGAACCGGTGTTGGTGTTATTCAAGCTGCAGCTGATGCTGGAAAATTAGCAATAGGTGTGGATTCAAATCAAAATGGTCTTGCCCCTGGGTCAGTATTAACATCAATGTTAAAAAGAGTTGATGTGGCCGCGTATAATACCTTCATGGATGCTAGCAAAGGGCAATTCACTTCCGGAGTCCAAGTGCTGGGTTTGGCTGAAGGTGGCGTAGATTGGGCTTTAGATGAAAATAACGAAAACTTAATCACAGATGATATTAAAAAGGCGGTTGCCTCAGCAAGAGAGGCTATACTAGCCGGTGATGTAGCTGTACATGATTATTTAGCGGATAATAACTGTCCTTACTAAAGATCATTTGTCAGCTGAGTTTATTACTTTGAAGAAAAAAACTTTAGAACAGAAAAACGGCGGCCAAAAGTCGCCGTTTGCTGTTTCATTAAAAAATATTTGCAAGTCATTCGGCCCAGTAAGGGCTAACGATGAAATATGCCTTAATGTTTCATCCGGAACTATTCACGGAATCATAGGTGAAAACGGGGCCGGAAAATCTACATTAATGTCAATTCTATACGGATTTTATCAGCCTGATAGTGGTGACATTCACGTTGATGGTAAGCCCGCTATTTTCAAACAACCATCAGATGCAATAAGGCTTGGGATTGGGATGGTTCATCAGCATTTTATGTTGGTCCCTAATTTTACAGCATTGGAAAATATCATACTTGGTTCAGAGGGCAAAATGGGCCTTAAAAATGGCCTCCAAAATGCTAAGGTAAAGCTTGAAGAATTGAAATCGACTTATGGGCTAGAGGTGGAACTGGACAACGTCACTGAAGATTTGCCTGTAGGAATTCAGCAAAGGATAGAAATTTTAAAAGCACTTTACAGGGGCGCACAAGTATTAATACTTGATGAACCCACAGGCGTACTTACACCTCAGGAAACAGACCAACTTTTTGAAATATTGTTAGCTTTGAAGTCAGAGGGCGTTACAATATTGCTAATTACACATAAACTTCATGAGATAATGGCAATCACAGATGAAGTTTCTGTAATGCGGCAGGGTAAGATGGTCGCAAACACACTCACCAAAAAAACCTCTCCTGAATGGCTAGCTGAGCAAATGGTGGGAAGGTCTGTACTTGTAAACACCAAGTACGAGTCAGGTAAAGTAGGTAGCGTAGCACTATCAGTAGATGGGATAGGAGTTACTGATAAAAGAGGGTTTGATAGTCTCAAGAATGCGACTTTTGACCTTCGTTCTGGAGAAATTTTGGGTATTGCTGGAATAGCGGGTAATGGGCAGTCTGAGTTATTATCTGTTCTTTCTGGAATAATTCCTCCAAGTAGGGGAAGTTTTAGAATCAAAGATAAAACCTTTGATAGTAAAAATCATTGCAGTCCTGGTTTAATGAGGGAATTAGGGCTATCGCATGTTCCTGAGGATAGGCATGCGGAGGGTTTAGTTTTGCAATTTCAGGCTTTTGAATCAGTTATCCTTGGGTATGAGAAAAATCCGAGTTTTGGAACTGGTTTTTTTACTAAACCAGAACAAATTCAAGCGCATTGCGCTCAGTTGCAGGGTTCCTTTGATGTTCGACCACAAAATCCAACATTAATAAGTAGTCAGTTTTCCGGGGGAAATCAGCAAAAACTAGTGCTTTCACGAGAAATTTCATCCGCCCCAAAAATTCTTTTAGTTGGACAGCCCACACGTGGAGTTGATATTGGGGCCATAGAATTCATCCATAAAACTCTTATACAAATGCGCGATAGTGGATGTGCAATTCTTTTGGTTTCAGTTGAATTAGAGGAAATTTTGAGTTTATCAGACAGGATTTTAGTTATGAATTCTGGTGAAATAATGGGGATTGTATCTAAGGCAAATACTACAAAAGCAATGCTAGGAAAAATGATGGCTGGTATTCCGTTAGAAAAGGCTATAGAGGAAAAAATTTAATGCAAGCGTCAAGATTGCCGAGATATGTGGATATTTGTGTTATACCAATTTTGAATCTTTTAACTGCGTTATTTGTCGCAGGAATTATCATAGCAATAATTGGTGAAAACCCATTTACAGCATTATCTGTTATGTTAAAGGGGGCTTTTGTATATAAGGGTGGACTTGGGTATACGTTATTCTATACGACTAATTTTATTTTTACTGGTTTAGCGGTTGCTGTTGCTTTTCATGCAATGTTGTTCAACATAGGTGGAGAGGGTCAGGCAGCAATGGGAGGACTAGGCATTGGATTGGTTGCGCTTAGCCTTGGAGGAATTCTTCCAGTTGCAGTTGTGATTGCTCTAGCTATCTTAGGGTCTGCTTTATTTGGTGCTTTTTGGGGTTTTATACCAGGATATTTGCAAGCTAAGCGAGGGAGCCATATTGTCATTACGACAATTATGTTTAATTTTATTGCGTCTGCAATAATGGTGTGGTTGCTCGCCGGCATGCTCATGGCTCCTAATCAAATGTCACCAGAAACCGTTTCTTTTCAGAATGGTGTAATGCTATGGCAATTCCACGATATTTTTAACAGATTAGGATTTGATATAGGCAGATCGCCTTTAAATTTATCTTTTGTTTTGGCTTTAATATGTTGTTTTTTAGTATGGCTCTTAATATGGCGAACTCATTTGGGGTATCGAATTAGAGCCACTGGCTTCAGTCCTAAGGCCTCAACATATGCAGGGTATCAACCAGAAACTATTATCATCATAACTATGGCTATTTCAGGTGCGCTAGCAGGCATGATGGCAGTTAATGAAATTCTTGGTGTACAACATAGGGTTATTTTAAATTTTACATCTGGATATGGCTTTACTGGTATTGCAGTTGCACTTATGGGTCGTAATCATCCACTTGGGATAATATTTGCAAGTCTATTATTTGGTGCTCTTTTTCAAGGTGGAGCTGAACTTGATTTTGAATTTCAGACGATTACTAGAGATATGGTGGTAATGATACAAGGTCTTATTATTTTATTTTCTGGTGCATTAGCATATATGTTTAATCCAATATTGGAAAAATTATTTCTTAATGAGGGGCGTTTAAAGGAGCCAAATAATGACTGATTTTTGGTTTCAGTTCTTGCTCGCTTTAGACTCAACTTTACGTGTGGCTACCCCTTTAATTTTTTGTGCAATGGCAGGAATTTTTTCAGAGAGATCAGGAATAATTGACATATCTCTTGAAGGAAAGATGTTAATGGCCGCATTTGTTGCTGCAGCAACAGCTTATGCAACAGGCTCGCCCTGGATTGGTGCAATAGCAGCTATTATCGTTTCTATTTTAGCGAGCCTCATCCATGGTTTTGCATGTATAGTCCACAGAGGAAACCAAGTAATATCTGGACTTGCAATAAACATTTTGGCTTCAGGGCTTACTGTTATTATTGGTATTGCCTTATTCAGGCAGGGTGGACAAACTCCAACACTACCAAGGACCTCAAGGTTTAATTCCATAGAATTACCATTTGTGGATTTTTTGGAACAAAATGTTCCAATTTTTGGAATTATTTATAAAGAGCTCTTATCTGGTCATAACATATTGGTATGGGCTGCATTAGTAAGCGTGGGTATAACATTTTATATATTATTTAAGACAACTTTTGGCCTTAGACTCAGGGCGGTAGGTGAGAAACCTGAGGCAATAGACTCTGCTGGAATATCCGTAACAAGGATGCGCTTTCAGGCCATTATAATTGCAGGGATTTTATGTGGTTTAGCCGGTGTATATCTATCCACCGCTACAGGAGCTGGATTTGTAAAAGAAATGACAGCTGGTAAAGGTTATATCGCACTAGCAGCAATGATTTTTGGCAAATGGAGACCAGTACCAGCGTTGTTTGCTTGCTTACTTTTTGGATTTTTGGAGGCCATTGCTGCGCGTGTTCAGGGAGTCGAGATAATGCTAATTGGTGAGATATCATCAGACTTACTTATTGCTCTTCCTTATCTGCTTACAGTAATATTGTTAGCTGGATTTATTGGTGGGGTTACACCTCCACGTGCTATAGGGCAACCATATATAAAAGAGAGGTAGACTTGTTTGCTAACACATATAGAAAAGCAATTATGTGAATCTGCTATTACAGTTAGAAAAAATGCATATGCACCTTATTCAAAATTTAAAGTTGGTGTGGCAATATTAGATGAATTGAAAAATATTCATTTAGGCGTAAACGTAGAAAATGCTGCCTATCCACAAGGAACTTGTGCAGAAGCAGGTGCTATATCCTCTATGATTGCCTCAGGTAGCAAAAAAATTAAATTGATAGCGGTTAGCGGTGGTGGTTCAGAATTATGCACTCCCTGTGGGGGATGTAGACAAAAAATACGTGAATTCGCAGCTCTGAAAACACCAGTTTTGATTTGCGATGAAGAAATGTTTCAAAAGCGATTCATTTTGGAAGCACTTCTGCCAGCTTCTTTCGGTCCAGATAATTTATTCTGAATATTATTCAGTACCGTAAATTCTATCACCAGCATCTCCTAAACCAGGAAGAATATATGCGTTTTCATCAAGTTCACGGTCAAGTGCTGCTGTAATAATAGGAATATCAGGATGATTTTTGTGAAAGTACTCAATTCCTTCTGGTGCAGCTACTAAGCAGACAAACAAAATATTTTTTGCTCCATCTCTTTTTAGAAAATCAGCGGCCTGTTCTGCTGAGCTGCCTGAGGCGAGCATGGGGTCAACAAGTATAATTTGTCTATTCTGAATTTGGTCAGGTAGTTTTTTAAAATACGGTTCTGCCAAATGAGTATTTGCGTTTCGTTGCATTCCAATATAACCAATTGGTGCCTCCGGGAGAGTTGCCGATAGCGCATCTGCCATACCATTTCCAGCGCGAAGGATAGATACAATGCATGGATATGGAGAAGTAAGAACATTTTGAGTTGTCTTCTCCATAGGTGTCGTTATTTCTGTTTTTGCTACTGAGAAGTGTGAAAACACAGGCCAACTCATAATATGCCCGATTTCTAGCAATGTTTTTCGAAATTCTGGTGAACGTGTATTTTCATCTCGCAAAATTGCAAGTTTATGACTCAAAACGGGGTGGTCAAGAACAGTTAAAGAATCCATAACTAAATGTTATCTATTTTTTTGGAGGTATTTTCAAGGTGAAACTATCCTATCGTATGTTTTATTTTAGAAAAAATTAAACGACGAGCGAAAGCAGTTGTTGATTATATCTTCATATTTTGACAATTTAACATCTGTTATATTCAAATTCATTTTGTGAATAGAGAGCAATCTTGGCTAAATTGTATTTTTCATATTCCGCGATGAATGCGGGAAAATCAACGATATTGTTGCAGGCTTCTCATAACTACCAGGAAAGAGGTATGCAAACACTCCTTCTAACAGCAAAATTAGATACA
>JAAXKA010000103.1 GCA_012269555.1 Alphaproteobacteria bacterium | reverse complement strand
CGAACAGAAACAAATTTGATGCGTCCGTAAGATATTGATTTACACAGGAATTTTTTTATTTAACCTGGCGGAGAGAGCGGGATTCGAACTGAACACTTAAACCATTGATTCTATGTACGATTATGAATCACTTTTTTAGCGTTACTCACACTGTTACTCACAGTTAAAACATATACTACTCTTAAATTAACAACGGTCGCATGGACTCAGTAGTTCTCAAAGTGATTATTTGCTAACGCTATTTTCACTCCAGGGTTCAAAAGGGTCGGGTAATGTTGCCCAGTAATCTTTTCCTCGTAAAACTTCCTCTTCGCTTAAAATACAATCATCGAGTGTTTTAATCATAGCCTCTTTGTTTAGCCCCTGCCCTATGAATACCAATTCTTGACGCATATCTCCGAATGGTTCGACCCAACTTTCTTTGATAGAAGATAGATACTCTTCATCTACTGGCCAATCTTTCTTTGGAGTAGCTTTCCAAAACATTCCTGCAAAACCGTGTCTTGCTATTCCGCCGGCCTGATTCCATTGTCCAGCAAACTGCGGTCGTGTAGCTAACCAGAAATACCCTTTCGAACGAATAAGCTTTCCAAATTTTTCCGTTCCATGAAGAAAAGCATAAAACTTCTCTGGGTGAAAGGGTCTACGTGCTTCATACACAAAACTACTAATTCCATATTCTTCCGTCTCAGGAATATGTTCCCCGCGCATTTCTTTAAGCCACCCCGGAGCTTGCTGCGCACGCTCAAAATCAAATAAGCCTGTATTTAACACCTCATCAATTGCTATTTTTCCGTGCTTTGCTGAAATAATTTTTGCGTGAGTATTCAATGTTTTTATTACGGCAATTAGCCTCTTTAAATCAGTCTCTTGAATGAGATCAGTCTTACTTACAACTATGAGATCAGCAAACTCAACCTGCTCAACAAGTAAATCTGCAACACTGCGTTCATCTTCTTCTCCGAGCGATTCATTTGTTTCTTGTAACAACTTTGCCTCATCAAAATCTTTCAGAAAATTCACTGCATCGACAACGGTAACCATTGTATCTAGTTTGGCAACATCTGATAAAGAAACACCATTTTCGTCCGCAAATGTAAATGTTTCCGCTACAGGCAAAGGTTCCGAGATCCCTGTAGATTCAATCACTAAATAATCAAAACGACCTTCCTGTGCTAATTTCGTGACCTCTATCAACAGGTCCTCCCTGAGAGTGCAACAAATACATCCATTGCTCATTTCTACGAGCTTTTCTTCACTTCGACTAAGAGAAACATTGTTATTAACTACTTGCGAATCGATATTGATTTCACTCATATCATTAACAATTACTGCAACTTTCTTGTTTTCTCGGTTATTAAGAATATGACTTAATACCGTGGTTTTTCCAGCGCCTAAAAACCCAGAGAGCACTGTCACTGGTAACTTGTTTGTAATTGCAGACAACTCACACTCCCGTTTATAAATGATATATTATATCATAATGCAAATAATGACGTATTATTTTATTTTCTGAAAAGGAATTTTACACATTACTGATATTTACTTTAAAACAAGGTGCTCTGCGGATCTTAAATCTTATGACAATAATATTGTTAAGCTAGCTATAGTAGAGAGAGAGTTACCTGAGGAAGCCCACAAGTTTTTTCTACAATTGATTAGAGAACCATTTAATGTTTTCGGGAAGATAAGCAAGAGTTCAGCGCTGACCAGTATAGAAACTATGCTGAGCAACATAATTAGTAACAGTATTCAGAAAAATCCTTTTTATGCCTATTGGCTAAGGGATATGGCAGATATATGTGCATTATTCTGTGAAATGGAAAACAGTAGTTCAATAGGTTTTTCGTTAGGAACAGACCGTGGATGCAGGCGCTTTCACATCGACCAAGTCCCACAACGATTATTGGTAACCTACTCAGGAAAAGGAACTGAATGGCTTCCTGAGGACCACGCAAATTATCACGAATACTTTAACGGATCCCCTAATGAACAAATTGTAAAACAAAACTGTAAAACCCAGTTTATTAACCAATGGGATATAGCCGTATTTCACGGGGGACCTTCTGGGTTATTGCATCGAA
>JAAXKA010000243.1 GCA_012269555.1 Alphaproteobacteria bacterium | reverse complement strand
CACTGTCACTTTGTTAGCTCTGAATTAGCAAGAAACCGGATTTTAAGGATGGGTGAAGAAGATAAACGGATTTATGTTATAGGTTCTCCAGAACTCGATTTCCACGCGAAAGACTCTGGCGTAAGCATTCAGGAAGTTAAAAGCCGCTATGATATAGATTTTGATGATTATGGAATCTGTACGTATCATCCCGTTACCTCAGAAGCCAGTGAAATGGGAACACAAGCTTCAGCTCTTTTTGAAGCATTAACTCGTTCTGAACGCAATTTTGTTACAATTTTACCTAACAATGATCCCGGCTTTAAAGAAATTTGGGAGGTTATCAAGGCACTTCCTAAAAATCAATTTAGAGTGATCCCATCAATGAGGTTTTCATATTTCTCCGAATTAATGAAAAACTCATCTGCGATTGTTGGAAATTCATCAGCGGGCGTAAGAGAAGCGCCTTTTCTTGGGATACCATCGCTCGACATAG
This sequence comes from Alphaproteobacteria bacterium, assembly GCA_012269555.1. Taxonomy (GTDB): domain Bacteria; phylum Pseudomonadota; class Alphaproteobacteria; order Puniceispirillales; family Puniceispirillaceae; genus UBA5951. The sequence goes on along the minus strand of JAAXKA010000243.1, from coordinate 1,610 downwards.
GATCAAGACAAAGAGCTCGAAGTGCAGCAGCGTCTATAACTAACTGCCAACCAAATGATACTGAGAAAATCTTAAATTTTCTGAGGAATTCATGGGGTAATTATTACTCTAGAGATGAAAGTTTCGGCACTGGCAAAACTGCTGAGAAATTTCTTAAGATTCTGAACTCTTCTTCTTTTTGGAAAAATAACATCCAAAAAATATTTAATGACTGTTGACTTCAGGCACTTACACCGTGACGCTAAGAATTGAAGAATTTACCAGGCAGCCAAATAAACTAAAAATGCCAGATCACTTCTAAAAAAAGTTTTAGAGCTGTAAAAGACTTGTGACACGATACTTTATTAATTCTAAAACAAACCCAAACTTAGTTTACTGCGAAATAATTAGGTAAAACAAATTTGTCGAATAAACACAAATACACATATGCTGAAGAAAAAAATAGATCACATTTTTTAGATCTTAGCATCTATATTTTCGTTAGATTTCTTTTAATCATTTTATCAATTTTACCCTATCGGGCTAAAATTGCTTCAGGTGGTTTGATTTATCAGAAAATTATTTCACCATTATCTGGCAATCGTAAACGTATAATTGATAACCTTGGGCTGATATTTCCTGATCTGGACAAAAGAAAACGAGACGAACTGTGTAAACAAGTGCCTAATAATATTGGACGCACATTTTTTGAATTGCTATCACCAAATGCGTTTTCCAGCATTGCAAAGTCAGCCAAAGTATCTGGCCCTGGTTTGAAAATACTGAAGGATGCCCAAGAACAAAAAAAACCAATAATCTTAGTTTCTGGCCACTTAGGGAACTATGATGTTGTGCGTGTAGTGCTTAATGCAAACCAAATTTCAGTTGGTGCTCTTTATAAACCTATGAGCAACCCCTATTTCAATTCTTTTTATGAACGATGTATCAAAAAAATTGCTGAACCCTTGTTTCCAAGAGGTCATGCAGGCATGGGGAATATGATAAGGTATCTCAATGATGGTAACGTAGTCGCCCTTTTGGTTGACCAATACATGAGCCACGGAGAACCTTTAAAATTTTTTGGGCACACCGCATACACAGCAACTTCGGCTGCAAAGTTAGCACTAAAATACGATGCATTACTTGTCACCTGCTACGTAGTAAGGAATGATGACGGTATAAATTTTGATTTAGTGTTTGAAAGCCCGATAAAACCCACTACACCCAGTGACATGACTCAAGTCTTAAATGATAGATTAGAAAAACAGATAAGAAAAAATATGGGACAATGGCTATGGACACATAGAAGATGGAAATCACCTAGCTCTATATAAAACGAAAACTATTTCTTTGAATGTTTTTTGTAAATTTGAGCGACTCGATCAAAATCTTCTTGATTATCTATATCTAAACTATTTTCCTTTGGCATTTCTACGACACCAACATTGCTAGAAGTAAATCCATTATTTTTTTCAAACCACCCTCCATTGAAAACATAAACTGCACCATTTGGCCTGAAAAGCTTTGGCAGGTCTTGTCTATTCATAAATGTGAAATCTGGCTCTGCAATAGGTATAAATTTGTTACCTCGAACGAACCCAGATTTAAGCACTGCTCTATCCTGAGAAGAT
>JAAXKA010000085.1 GCA_012269555.1 Alphaproteobacteria bacterium | reverse complement strand
AGAACGCTTTTTCTGTACCTAAACTCACTAGCGATCTCCACGGAGACATGCACTTTGGCTAACTCCTCTATCCAATATTTTGCTACTAATCCGGCATGATAGCTAGTGCCACACGCGATTACAATAATCTGTTCTACTTCCTCAAAAATTTCGAGTGCTTCAATACCAAAAAGAATAGGGGTTAAAGAGTTTTCATCAAAAAAATTTTCTAAGGTCATTGCAATGGCATTTGGTTGTTCATGAATTTCTTTTTGCATGAAGCTTGCATACTCACCACGGGAAATCTTATCGCCAGCTAAATCTAATTTAGTTAAATCTCTATTAATTTTGCTGAGGTTCTCATCATATATTGTAAACTCAGATCCGTTTAAACAGATTAGTTCTAACTCTTCTATAAATACAATATGCTTCGAAAGGCCAGATAAAGAATTAGGATCAGACGATAAGAAATATTGATCGCTTTCCTTATCAATACCCAAGACAAGAGAGGAAGAACTCTTTGTACCTGAGATAATATTAGGATCCTTATCGCAGATTGCGACTAATGCATAAGCCCCTATTAGTTTTTTTCTCACAGAATTTAAAGCTTCTTTTAAAGAAGAGAATTTTTTTCTCTCTAAGTGAAGAAGGTGTGCAAGGACTTCTGAATCTGTTTGGGATTCAAAAGAATATCCATGCTTTATGAGTGTCGCTTTGAGCTCTTTGTAGTTCTCTATAATTCCATTATGAATTACGCAAACTGAAAAACCATCTTTTATGGATAGATGAGGATGTGCATTTAATTCACTTACCTTCCCATGGGTAGCCCATCTTGTATGAGCAATCCCGATATTAGAATATTTTGTATCTACAATTTTTTCTAACTCAGAGACCCTTCCTACAGATCTGTATCTTTCTATCCTGCTATTTTCAAAACATGCAAGTCCTGCAGAATCATAACCTCGATATTCTAATTTTTTTAGGCATCCAATTAAATCCTGTACGATATTGCCTTTCTTAATTCCCGCAATAATCCCACACATAGTCTAATTTTTTTTCCAATTTTTAATGGTAGTCTGCTTTGCACGTCCAACATTTAAGCTCTTAGCCGGAGCATCAATTGTGATACAACTGCCAGCTCCGATTGTAGCGCCTTTCTTTATTTTTATTGGAGCTACTAAACTAGTATTAGATCCTACAAAAACATTATCTTCGATAGTAGTTTTGTGTTTATCCTTTCCGTCGTAGTTGCAGGTTATAGCACCAGCTCCGATGTTTACATCTTTTCCAATTTCTGCGTCACCGATATAAGATAAGTGGCTCGCCTTGGTGCTACTTCCAATAACGCTATTTTTTATCTCAACAAAATTACCCACACGACAATTCTCTCCGACTACTACGCCATTTCTTAATCTAGCGAAAGGACCAACAGTGCTATTCTTTTTGATTTCACTTTCTTCGATAACACTAAATGCATCGACTCGAACATTATCTTCGATATTGACGTTTTTAAGGATTGAATACGGTCCGATTTCTACATTTTTACCAAGGTTAATTTCTCCTTCAAAAACACATCCCGTGTCAATGGTCACATTAGCTTTGAAATTGATATCTCCTCGAAGATTAAAATTATTAGGGTCTTTAATTTGTAGCCCTTTTTCTAAATAGAACTCAATTTTCTTTTGACTCAATTTTACTTCCGCTTCTAATTTCTGTTTAATTGTGTTTACTCCAAGAATTTCCTGAGAATCCTCAAGTTCTAATGAATTTACTGCAAGGTTATTTTGTACAGCTTTCGCTACTAGGTCCGTGAGATAAAATTCTTTTTGTTTGTTATCCTGCCCTATCTCTTGGATCAGTTGGTTGAGAACTCTTGTATTTATTAGCATTGGCCCAGCAAATATTTCCACTATTTTTTTCTCTTTTGTAGAAGCGTCAGCTTCTTCCCTGATTAATAGGATTTCCTTGCGGTTGTTTCTTATAATTCTTCCGTAGCCTTTTGGTTGCTTTATTTTTGTTGTTAAAATTTTGAGGGATGAGGTTTTTTCAAACCTTTTTGCAAATCGTTTCAATGATTGTTTAGAGAGGAGAGGAACATCGCCGAATAGGATAAGAG
>JAAXKA010000102.1 GCA_012269555.1 Alphaproteobacteria bacterium | reverse complement strand
CCACCCATTTTTTGGACGTCCTTATAGAAATCATTAACCAGGGCCGTAACAGGTAAGCTCACCCCAATTTCATTAGAAGCTTCCAAACAGATTTTTAAATCTTTTCTCATCCAATCCACTGCAAAACCATGATCGAATTGGCCTTCAAGCATCGTTTTATATCTATTTTCCATTTGCCAACTACCAGCAGCTCCTTGTGAAATAACTTCAACAACGTCTCGACCATCTAGACCAGCTTTTTCTGCAAAATAGAGTGCTTCAGACAACCCTTGAACTAGGCCAGCAATGGCAATTTGGTTGCACATTTTCGTCTGTTGCCCGGCTCCACTATCACCTATGCGCTTGCATATTTTAGAATATATTTCTAGTACGGGTTTAACTCTATCAAAAACATGCTGCTCACCTCCGCACATAATTGAAAGCAAGCCATTTTCAGCTCCAGCCTGCCCACCGGAGACAGGAGCATCTATAAAATTAAACCCTTTATCCTTGCTAATTTCAAAAAGTTCTTTGGTTACGCGGGTTGATACAGTGGTATGATCTACAAAAACAGCACCTTTTTTTACTTTAGAAAAGGCTCCATTTGATCCTATGGTAACTGACCGCAAGTCATCATCATTTCCTACACAACACATCACAAAGTCTGAACCTTCCGCTGCATCAGCTGGAGTTATTGCTACTTTTCCATTATATTTTTTACACCAATTATTGGCCTTATCAGAATTTCGGTTATATACCTTAACACTATGTCCAGCTCTGGCTAAATGGCCAGCCATAGGGAAACCCATAACGCCCAAACCAATAAAAGCTAATTTATACATATTAATATCCTACTATTTTACTTTTCTATTTCTGTCTCTTAAGTACAGATGTTGCAAGAAGATAACAGTTATTCAGATTGATTCATGTCCATTTTTATTAAGTCGATACAAAGAGTTTTGATTGTGTTTTGCGCAATAATATTGATCCTATTATTGATAGGCTATCATTTAGCTTCTCGATCACTTCCCAAATACAATCAAACCTTAAGTTCAACGGAAGTAGTAGATAAAATTGAAATCATACGAGATTCAGCAAGTATTCCTCATATCTTTTCTAAAAACAATCACGATGCATTTTTTGCACTTGGTTACGCACATGCACAAGATCGGTTCTGGCAATTGAATATTTTACGAAGATCAGCTCAAGGCCGATTGTCTGAATTATTTGGCAAGAAAACAGTATTTTTCGACGAATTTATAAGAAGAATCGATATTTATAATTTGGCGAGATTATCTTTTAATCATCAATCCAAACAGGCTAAATCTATTTTAAAAGCATATTCGCAAGGAATAAATGCTAGATTAAAAGAAATTAACACCAAAGCCCTAGGTCGTGGCTCACCTGAGATGTTTTTGTATCCCAATGATTTTTCTCTATGGCAACCAGCAGATAGTATTGCGATTTTTAAGCTTATTTCATTACAAATGACAGGCCATATCGATGCTGAGGTAACTTACGCTAAAACGCTACTCGCATTAGAAGATCAAGAACTAATTTCTGCATTATTATCTGAAGCTCCTGGCAAACCGATTATTAGGCTACAAAATCTAGAAAAAGTTTCTTCAAAAATTATTCCAGATTCTAAAAGTAAAGAGAATTTTTCGACTACGTTTAAACTGCCAAGTTTAGAACTGGCAGGAGCCTCAAATGTCTTCGGTTCCACAAAAGAAAGATCTGCTGCAGGTGGTTCTCTGATTGCAAATGATCCTCATTTTGAGTTATCTGCTCCATCACTATTTTATTTGGCTAGATTGCAATTGAAATCAGGTGGTGTAATTGGAGCTTCGATACCAGGAACTCCGATTATATTAACGGGTCGAAACGAAAACTTGGCTTGGGGAATAACGGCCTCATATCTTGATGATCAAGATATTTTTATTGAGGAACAAAATACGCAAAATTCAAATCTGTATCGAACAAAAGACGGATGGAAGCCATTTAGGAGTGATAAAAACTATATCAAGGTTAAAAATTATCCCGATATTGAAATATTTAGAAAGTGGACCAAAAATGGACCAGTTTTACCCAACTCAAGTTTTGATTTAAAAAGCAT
>JAAXKA010000075.1 GCA_012269555.1 Alphaproteobacteria bacterium | reverse complement strand
TGGAAAAGGATCCAATGACTTTCCTTTTCCCTGTGATGTGGTGTTTAAAATATCGGCTATATCCACCTTTATTTGTTTTGCTTGTTAGCTATGGTATTACTTTATTTGTGAATGTAATTTTGTTTGTTATTACTTACGTCGTGCTATCTCGCTTTGTATATTTATCACAAAACAACATAATGAGATCTTTTACCCTGTTTGAGAATAAGAACCACTATATGACAATAGCAGCATCCAATGAAAAAGATGTCAGTGCTCTTTTGAAAAAGATTGATCCTAAGAATAAAATAAGATTTGAACGGCACGCAATTAAAGCGCCAACAGTAGTGCATAAAGTCATACTCAAAGAAAATTAATTACTTAAAATTAACTTCACCACCACACCCCGCGATTATATTAATCTTTAAACGACCCCTGATAAAACATTTCTGCGTTTTCGTGCAAAAGAAGAAGGAATGTTTTCCATCTTTCTATATTTTGCGACGGTTCGTCTCGCGACAGAAACGCCATCTTTTGCCAATGTTGAAACAATTAAGTCATCACTAATTGGTGAATTTGGATCCTCCTGCTCAACTAGTTTTTTGATTTTGTACTTAATTGATGTGGCTGAGGCGCTTTCACTTTCGCCGCCTTGTTGAATGCCGACACTGAAAAAAGCTTTAAGCTCCATTGTGCCTCTGGGCGTTTGGATTAATGATCCTGTGGTAACCCTACTTATGGTACTTTCGTGCATTCCAACTGCATCTGCTATATCTTTCAACACCATGGGTTGAATGTATTGGGCCCCCTTTTCCAGAAATGAAGTCTGTCGTTTGATAATTTCACTACCCACCTTGAGCATTGTTTCATTTCTTTTTTCAATTGCTTTTGCGAGCCATTTAGCTTCACTGACTTTCTCTCTAATGAATTCTCGTTGTTCTTTGTCTCTAACCTTTTCTCGAACATCTTGCGCGTATTCTTTGTTAATTTTGACCTCTGGTAAAGTCGAGTTGTTCAAGTCTACGGTCCAACCATCTTCTGTTTCGGAAACTTGTAAGTCTGGTTCTCTTATAGGGGCGCCAAGACTTTCAAATTTCAATCCTGGTTTTGGGTCAAAAGCTTTAATTTTTCTGAAAATAATAGCTATTTCTTCATCTGAGCAGCCACTACGCCTTTTCAAAAGGTCAAATTTACCAGTCGCCATCAAATGCAGGTTTTCTAAAACTATAGCTAAATTTTCACAGTACTGTTCGCTGTCTCTTGCCTGGAGAATTAGGCACTCTTTGAGACTGCGAGCAAATAGACCTGCAGGTTCAATTTCCTGAAGCTTTAATAACACATTCTCCAAGGCTTCTAGCTCACATTTCATTTCCTGTGCTATGAGACGGATATCTTCGGATATCCACCCCGTTGGCTCCAGTTCTTCAAGAAGGCGGAGTGCAATTAAATTTTCTGATTGAGGTAAGTTTAAATTATTTATGTGGTTCAGACAGTGTGCATAGAGTGATTTTTTTTCTTCTGCTACTAGACTGATTGCATCAAAGTCTAGATCAGCTTTTGCAACTGTGGATTTTGGAATATATCCCTCGCCAGTTTCAAATTGATTTTCTTGAGCAAGTTTATTTTCATTTTGAGATTGATTGTAAGGTTTTTCCTCTAGCGACTTATCGATTTCAGTATGGTCATTTCGATTATTTTCTGCTTGTTGTTGTTCACCAAATTCACCCGTGGTTTCAATAAATGGATTATCTTGGAATTGGTCATCCACATATTCTTGAATTTCCATATTTGTCATATGTAAAAGCTTAATTGCTTGTTGAACCTGAGCCGTTAAAGCAATGCCCTGCTTTTGTGTTACCTGTAAGTTGAAATCCAATTTCATGGTCAATCTCCGTACTGTTTGACCATAATTTAAAAGCTTTTTTGCCAATCACCAAAAACAATAATTGACACCAAAAAATAGTCAAAACTTTGACGGCAGAGTTCAAAAATCTCTTTTCCAAAGCCTCCAATGCTAAACATTTTTAGAGAACGTCGTTCAGTCTTCGTGAGATAGTTGTAATTCGTATTAGAAAGGATAAACGAAATGGCAAATATTGGTGCAACCACGGCGTTTTATAAGGTGGAGACATCTT
>JAAXKA010000038.1 GCA_012269555.1 Alphaproteobacteria bacterium | reverse complement strand
GATATATATCGAGTAACTGAAGTCACTTTTAATCAAAAACAAACAATTAACACTCTAGAAGTTGAAGATGCAGGTACTCTATCTGATGATGAAAATTTTGGACTTGCCGCTGGAATAGAGTTTAACGCAGATGGAACTAAAATGTTTGTAAGTTTTGCCCAAACTGATACTTCTGAATCAGATCTTACTCGAGTTATAAATACCTACGATTTAAGTACCCCATACGATGTTTCAACAGAGACTTTCGCTGGTGATAGTGAAAGATGCGAATTTGAACTTGATGAAGGAGATCATAATCATCAAATATATGATTTGGAATTAAGTAGTGATGGAATGAAAATACTTTTGGTTACTAGAGTTAGAAACGTTGCTGCAGATCACGATAAGGCTTATGTATTAGATTTAACTACTGCTTATGATATCTCTACTTGTAGTAGAAGTTCAGCAACTACAGATATCGACAGTGATACTTTTACAAGTGGAAGTAATGCTGGAGAACATGACGGTACAACTGAACATATGCTTCAAGGTATAGAAGTTAATGAAGATGGGAGTAAGGTATTTTTACTTTTTAATAATCGAAATTGTAATAGTGGCGAAGCTGGTGCAAGATTGTATGAGTATAAACTTTCAACCCCATACGACTTAACTACAATGTCTCTTGTACTTAATGCAGGTATAAGATTTGATTGTCTTGAAACAGGTGGTGTAAAAAATGGTGCCGCAATGAGATTTAGTCCAAACGGGAAAAGACTGTTTATCACAAATCATGATACACAACAGAGAGGTGTTACTCAAATTTCACTAACAAGTGCTTATGATACATCTTCATTTAAAATGGATGGCAGAGTGGTTCTCGGTGGAGCATTTGACAATATGTCTGATGGTAATGATCAACCAAGAGGAATTGCATTTAATTCTAATGGCTTAAAAATGTATTTAACCAGTGATCGAAACCAAGGCAATAAAGATGAGATATACGAATACGATTTGAATTGTCCATTTAATATAATTGAGGGAAATTGCTCTTTTACAACTAATAATTCTGATCGAACTGCAATAATTGAAGCTCAAATAGAAATTGCAAAAAGAACTATTGATCATTCAACTGATACGGCTCTTAATAGACTTAAATGGATTAGAAGAAATAAGGACAAACAGAATTTAACAAACTTAAATTTAAATATTAATTTTACTAATCAAAAATTAGCTTCATTAACTGAAGTTATTAGAACTTCTGCTGCTAAGAATAAGTCAAAAAATGAATATAAAGAAGAAGACCTTTTTTATTGGAGTGAAGGAAGTATAGCAGTTGGAAGAATTGGTGATACTAGTATTTCATCTACCAAAAAAATTGGAACTGATGCTATTACTTTTGGTGTAGATAAATTTGTTAAAAATAATGAAATAAAAGGTTTGGCATTTAGAGTAGGGAGAAATAATGTTGATGTTGGAACTGCTGGAAGTAATTTAGACACAGACACTTATAATATTACTTATTATGCTACCTCTCCTATAAAAAACGATACAAAATTTGTAGATACAATAGTTGGATTTGGAAAAATTCGGTCAAAATATTTAACTATTGCCAATAAAATCAATCATACAGCAAATAGAACTGGTCAACAGATTTATTTCACCCGTAAAATTAAAGATGAAATAAAAAAGAATAATTTTACATTAATTCCCTCAGGACAGTTTGATTTTGGTCAAACAATATTAAATAGTTATTCAGAAACAGGATTAACAGGAATAACTTTTGAAAAACAACATGTAAGGACGAGAAATTTAAGAGGTGCAATTGCTATAGTTGAAGATCTATCAAATGAAAATATTTCTTTCAAAAGACATGGAAAACTTGAATACTCTGCTGACCTTTCACGATCTTCAAATTTAGAATATAGATATAATTCTGGTAGCGATACAATACATACAACTTTACACTCAGGTTCAATCCACAATTTAAAAGGTGAGATTGGTATTGATATAATTCTACCTAATAACTTTAGTGTATTCTTTATTTATGAACGTAATCAAGCCCTAGACGTTGGACACACCGATAAAGTTCATATTGCTATTGGATATTTGCCTAACAAAGAGACAAATTATGCATTTTCAAT
>JAAXKA010000189.1 GCA_012269555.1 Alphaproteobacteria bacterium | reverse complement strand
GACATATTAAAAACCTCTATCTACGAGATCATAAGAAAAATAATTATTTAGTTGTAGTACAAGAAGATAAAAATATTGATTTGAAAGAGTTAGGGATTTTAATCAAATCTGGCAGGTTATCTTTTGGGAGCGCAGCTAGGCTTTTTGAAAATCTGGGAGTAAGACCTGGTGCAGTAACACCATTATCTATGGTTACAGGTGTTCAAAATGGAGTTAATATTTTCATGGATGAAGAATTGCTTGAAGCTAAAAAAATTTATATGCACCCGTTGGTTAATGATCGCACAATTTCAATGATACCAAGTGAACTGAATAAATATTTTGATTATTTAGGTGTACAACTAAATAAGTTAAGTTTTTAAAAATAAAAATATAGAGGATACGGATGTCATTAGTGATTGAAGAAAATAATTCAACAGAAATTGTAAATGTAAATGCCGAAAATATTATGCAGGAAGTCATAGAGGCTAGTTCGGAAAAGGCAGTAATTGTGCAATTCTGGGCACCCTGGTGTGGGCCATGTAAACAATTAGCCCCCGTTTTAGAAAAGGTATGTGCTAAGTTTAAAAATATAAAACTTACAAAAATAAATATTGATGAGAATCAGGAAATAGCTGCGCAAATGAGGGTACAATCTGTACCCACCGTTTTTGGGTTTTTAAACGGTCAACCAGTAGATGGATTTGCTGGGGCACAGCCAGAATCAGCGGTTACGCAGTTTGTAGAAAAGTTGTCTGAAGCAGCGCCCGGACAGGCAGATATATCCGGTTTGCTGCAGTCAGGGACAATCGCTCTTGGTGAGAATGAGCCTGAAAAGGCGATGCAAGCTTTTCAACAAGCTCTTTCCCTATCTCCAGAATCACCAGAAGCCATAGCTGGGTTTATTAGATGTCTGATTGCTCTTGGCGAGCATGAAGAAGCAAAGGCGGTTTTAGACCAATTAGATGAAGACATGCAGAAAAAACCTATAATCAAGGATGTTTTAGCGGCATTGGCTGTAGCTAAAAAAGGAGCAGAGGTAGATTCAGATAAAAGTGATTTAGAAAAAAAGGTTCAATCTAATCCAAAAGATTTACAAGCCAGACAAGATTTAGCGATTGCTCTTTTTGCTTCGGGCCAACAAACTGAAGCAATGCTTCAGTTGCTAGAGTCAATCAAAATTGATCCGTCGTGGAATGAAAATATGGCGCAAACTCAATTGTTAGAGTTTTTTACAGCGCTTGGTCATACTCATCCTGATGTAATAAAAGCAAGACGAAAGTTATCGAGCTATTTATTTTCTTGATTTACACTCTATGTTTTCTTGGGAATATTTTGAAAAGCCAATTATGAATTTTTGGATGAGGAATAAATGACAATCAGAGGCCCATTTGAACCTGAATTTAGAGATTTACCCGTAAAAATTCCAATTTTTCCTTTATCTGGTGCTTTGCTATTACCCGGTGGCACATTGCCTTTAAATATTTTTGAGCCGAGATATCTCTCTATGGTTCGAGATGCAATCGCAAGCCCTCTTCGATTAATAGGTATGATACAACCAAACAAAGAAGACCAATTAAACCCATATTATACAATCGGTTGTGCAGGCCGAATATCTAGTTTTTCCGAACAGGAAGATGGGAGGATATTAATCACCCTTTCAGGTTGCATTCGGTTTCAAGCAACTAATTTTTTAGAGGCTGTTTCTGGTTATCTAACAGCAGAAATTGAGTGGAATAACTATAAAAGCGATTTATCCATAGACGAGTCTTTCATTGATAGAAAAAAACTATCAACTACTTTAAGACGATATTTTGATACCAAAGGTTTTCAGGTTGACTGGTCGCAATTAGAATCATGTTCAGATGAGCGATTGGTTTGTACATTAAGCATGATTTGTCCGTTTGAAACCGCAGAGAAACAAGCTTTGTTAGAGGTAAAAGATTTATCTGCCAGAGCAGATTTACTAATAACAATTCTTGAGATGTCTTGTCATAATGATGATCACTCCGAAAATGCTAAACATTAAGTTTTGATGATTTAAAATGAAAAAAAATAAAAAAAACAAAGAAAAAACTAGAATAGCTAGCAGTTTGTTGAATATTTTGGTTTGTCCTGTTACTAAAAGTCTACTGATTTATGATAAAAAAGCAGCTGAACTTATTAGCATTCAGGGTAAAAAGGCTTACCCCATAGAACAAAGCGTGCCACTCATTAGCAACACGTATTGTAGAGAACTATCTGATAGCGAGATTAATAAATGGCAAGTTTCGTTAAATAGAAAATAGGGTATAAATATACAAATGTTTTCAGAAACTATTTTTGCAACGCAGATAAGGCTTCATAAAGATAAAAAAAGTTTATCAGTACATTTTAATGACGGGTTTGAAACACAGATTTCAGCTGAGTTACTTCGTGTTGAATCTCCTTCTGCAGAAGTGCAGGGACATAGCTCTTATCAAAAGAAAATAATTCGTGGAAAAAAGAATGTTAAAATAATCCACATAGAATATGTTGGAAATTATGCAATAAGATTATTATTTGATGATGGTCATGAAACAGGGATTTATAGTTGGGTCATTTTACACGATTATGGAGTGCGGCAAGAATCGTTATATAATGAGTATCTAAAAAGATTAGAATTATAAAGTTAAAATTTTAATTTATTTGAAATTTACACATCTGAAAACAAACTTGCGGAAGTCAGAACACCGCCAGCGGCTATTTTAGCAAGTTGCTTTTTAATTGGTAGTGAGTCCATTATACCTAGTCCAATGTTGGTTAAACTAGATGGGAAAGTTTTAAATTTAAAACTATTGTAGCTAAATAAACGATTTAACCCCTGTGTGAGGGCAATGATTGCTTCAACTTCGAGACGTCTTCTGGCTCGATATTCTGATAATATAGATGGATGTGAAAACGAAAGGCCATTTTTTTTTGCGCTACTAAGGCAGTCACAAATAACCGCTACGTCGGCAAGCGCGAGATTAAATCCCATACCTGCTAATGGATGGATTGAATGGTTTGAGTCTCCAGCTAGAATGAGTCCGGGTCTTCCCATGCTTCTGGTGACCGATGGTTTGAGACCCCAAATTTTTTTTTCTGAACACAATGTCATTTTTTTAAAACTATCGCCCAGTGCATTTATGATTTTTCTTTTGAATTCACCCTCTGATAGATTGAATATATTTGCAGATTTTGTTTTGCTTAACGACCACACAAGCGCTGCCTCTTGAGTTCTAATAGGCATTAATGCAAGAGGCCCATCTGGTAGAAACCTCTGAACCGCAAAGTTATGATGCAACCGGTTAAGATTTATTCTTGCAACTATAGCCTCTTGGTTTGCAGCCATAGATGTGGAGCGCAAACCTGCTGACTCTCTAATAGCACTATTAGCTCCATCGCACGCAATGATTAATTCTGTATGCCATTTTTTACGTCTTATATCGTTAATCACGACACCATTTTCAGTGTATTCTATGTTCAAATTCCCATAATAATTTTCAATAAGAGAAGGTGATTTAGAGTTATGTTTTTGACAGTTTTTAAACAAATTTTCATTTTCTATTGTCCATGCCATAATTTCTCCGTCTAAAGAGAAATGTAATCCAGATGTTTCTGAATTTCTGTTAAAACAGTTTTCACTGAATTTATATTGTGAGACTAAAATATTTCTAATTTCTGTGCTATTTTTATTTGAAAAAGACCAGAGATTGAGCCGTGAAAGCATTTTTTGGCTGGCAATATTAATCGTGGTAGTTCTAGTATCAACAAAATCGTTTCGTTGGGATAAAAGCCGAGTATATTCAAGGCCAAAATAATTTAAGGCAGAACACATTACTTCAGCTGTAAGGCCGTTACCTACCACGACTATGGGTGTTTTATGCACCATGATAATATTTAATCCATGAAGTATTTTGATATTATTTGTTTGCATAGAGCCAATCTAGAGTCAGTTGGCTTTATAAGGTAACTTTTAAGACATCCCGCTGCTATTCCAGCTTGTAGGTCTGATTGTTGATCACCTATCATGATTGATTTACTTAGATCAATACGCCATTTCTGGGATATCATATTTAACATTCCAGGAAGAGGTTTTCTGCAATTACAAAATTTTGAGTTATTTTGATCATGGTAGTCTGGATGATGCGGACAGTAGGAAATATCCAAAATATTTCCACCTTTTAAAGCTACTTGTTCCTTTAGATGCCGATTGAAATTAATCATATCTGTTTCTTTAAAGTAACCTCGAGCTATTCCAGACTGGTTAGTAACAATAAACACAGGTATTTTGTGTTTTTCTAAAAGGGCAAGAGCTTCAGCGCTATCATGTAAAAACGCGAAATCTGATATTTTCCAAGTATAGCCATAATCCGTGGTCAACGTATTATCGCGATCAAAAAAGATTGCCCCACTCATTTATTTTAAACCTTTATCGGCTATAGTTGTTATGGTCGAGCTAATGTATTACATTCGCTTTCGTGCAGTACTAAAACACACTTAAACTAATTTATGCAGATTTGTAGATGCAAAATCCAGATTTTTCACTTTTTAATGACAACATGTTTCAGAAGACTCGTTCTTTGATTGAAAATATTTCGCCTGTGGCTGGAATGAGTGAAATCAATATGTCAATTGGCGAGCCACAACAAGATCCACCGGCTTTCATATCAAAAATGCTCTCTCAGAATAAGTGTGATTGGAGCAGTTATCCAAAGGTAAAAGGTAATAAAAAATTTTATGATGATGTAAAATATTATTTAAATAGTAGATTTAATAAAATCGGCGACTGGCTGAATCCATTAGATAATTACCTTCTTCCAGTACCTGGAACTAGAGAGCCACTTCACATGCTAGGATATTGTGTCCGAGGAACCAAACCTGAACCAATAGCACTCATTACTAATCCTTTCTATCATGCATGGCGGGCTGCAGGTTTAATGAGTGGCAGTAATATTCATTTAATGGACGCCTGTTCAGAAAATGGTTATCTGCCCGACTTATCAAAGATTGATAAAGTAATACTCTCAAGAACAACCGTGATGTATCTGTGTTCACCTACAAACCCTCATGGTGTGATTGCGAGCGAGGAATACCTGAAAAAGGCGTTGAAGCTGTCCAGAAACTATGATTTTTTGTTGGTTGTTGATGAGTGTTATATAGATATTTGGCGAGATAATGCACCAAAAAGCATTCTCGAAATTGCCCATAAATACACTGAAAATGGTCAAAAAAAACTAGCAAATCTTGCTGTATTAAATAGTTTGTCCAAAAGATCAAACGCAGCTGGTCTTAGGGCTGGTTTTCTATGTGCCGATCCTGATGTAATATTATCATATTCAAAAATAGCAGCAAATGGATTAGCTCTGGTTCCAACCCCTTTGTT
This sequence comes from Alphaproteobacteria bacterium, assembly GCA_012269555.1. GTDB lineage: Bacteria > Pseudomonadota > Alphaproteobacteria > Puniceispirillales > Puniceispirillaceae > UBA5951. The sequence goes on along the minus strand of JAAXKA010000189.1, from coordinate 3,545 downwards.
AAATGTATCTGCGGAAATTTACCGTGACACAGTTCATAATAAAATGGTGAGAGAACATTATAATAGAGCCTTTAAAATAGCAGAACAATATTTAAAATGTTCAATCCCTGATGCAGGTTTTTTTCTCTGGCTTCCTGTTGGGGATGATATTAAATGTACAAAACTACTATGGGAACACATGGCTATAAAAGTTATTCCTGGTAGTTACATGGCAGTTGCCAATAAGGGTAAAAACCCAGCATCGGGCTATATCAGAATTGCAATGGTTCATCGACTAGATATAATTGAAGAGGCGATGAAACGTTTACAGAGATTCTTTCAAAATATTTGGCAGGAACATCAAATTAATGACTGATCAGACAAAAACGAGCGGTAAAGTAATGTCTGATAGACTTCGACTTTTCTTCATAAGGAGGATAAAGGAATTAGTCGGTCTTTTGTTAATTTCGGGTGCTATTTGTCTCGGGATTATTTTGCTAAGTGCTTCTGCCCTAGACCCAGCTCCACATGTATCTTCAGATGGTGAAATTAAAAATTGGTTTGGGCCTTTTGGGGCCTTTTTATCAAATCAGCTTTTTTCCTGGTTTGGAATTTTTTCTGTTTTGTTTCCTATCTCTTTGTTTATTTGGGGCATAAGAGTTTTTGCGCACAGAGGGCTATCGTTATGGGCTTGGCGATTATTTCTATTGCCACTTTCAATTCAATTTTTTTCAGCAGGATTTTTTGGGCTAGGATTTGACCTTAATGGGGTTGCACCCCTATTTTTTAAGGCATTTTTCTCATTTATAAATGCGCGATTTGAGCAATTTGGTTTTGATACTGAGCAAATTTTGTCAGTTTTATTAATAGTGCTAGGAATGTTACTTTATGTTTGGGCGACTGCCTTTGGCATTAAAGAATTCAGGTGGCTTTACAATCTTGGTGTTTTATCTTTAAAGCCGATTTTATTAATAATATCTTGGTTTAAAAATAGAAGGTCAGCAGGTGTATTAGAACTATCAAATAAAGTCGTTTCTCCTACTTCTGGAGGATCTCAGCAAAAAACACGTTTAGGGTCAGAAAAGAAACAGCCGAGCTTAAGAACAAAGAAAAAACTATTTAGTAATAACGATAGAGAGAAATCACAAGCTACGTTCGATTTCGACACGGAAGAAAATTTTCACTTACCACCATCTTATCTGTTGAAGCCACCATCTAAGTCAAATTTTGCGCCTCCTAAAGGATTGCTAGAAGAAAATGCTGAACAGCTTGAAACCGTTTTATCTGACTTTAGGGTGCAGGGGGATATAACAGATATTCGCTATGGTCCCGTTGTAACTAGATATGATTTAGAACCAGCGCCAGGGATAAAATCACAACGTGTAATTGCACTTGCTGACGATATTGCTAGGTCGATGGCAGCACTTGCAGTGCGTGTTGCAGTTGTCCCGGGACAAAATGTTATAGGTATTGAGTTACCAAACGATATCCGTCAGTTAGTATTACTTCGTGATTTACTTGATTCTGAAGAATGGAAAAAACAAAAAGCAGACCTTCCTGTTGCTCTAGGGATGGATATCGCTGGAGCCCCGATAATTGTAGATTTAGCAAAAATGCCTCATTTACTTGTAGCGGGCACCACAGGTTCAGGAAAATCTGTAGGGATCAATGCAATGATCCTATCACTTTTGTACAAACACACACCAGATAGTTGTCGTTTGATAATGATAGATCCAAAAATGCTTGAGTTATCTGTATATGACGGCATACCTCATCTTCTGACACCCGTCGTAACCGACCCTTCGAAAGCAATTATGGCACTTAAATGGGCAGTGCGAGAGATGGAAAGTCGTTACCGTAACATGGCCAAGATTGGTGTACGCAATATAACGAGTTACAACGAACGCCTTGCGCAGGCCCGACAAAAAGGAGAGATAATTTCTCGCAGGGTTCAAACAGGTTTTGACCAAGAGACCGGCCGACCTGTATTGGAAGATGATGTGCTTGATCTTAATACTCTTCCTTTTATTGTGGTTGTTATCGATGAAGTCGCTGATTTGATGCTTGTTGCTGGTAAAGAGATAGAGGCAGCAGTTCAAAGGCTAGCACAAATGGCACGCGCTGCTGGTATTCATGTCATAATGGCAACTCAACGTCCATCGGTCGATGTGATCACGGGAACCATAAAAGCAAATTTTCCTACACGTATTTCATTTCAAGTCACTTCTAGGATAGATAGTAGAACTATTCTTGGTGAGCAGGGTGCTGAGCAATTGTTAGGTAAAGGAGATATGCTATATATGGAAGGTGGTGGAAGGGTTACCAGGATACATGGACCATTTGTTGATGATGATGAGGTGGAGCAAGTCGTGTCTTATCTTCGTCAACAAGGAGAACCAGAATATAATGAAAAAGTAATAGAAGAAAATAAAGAAGGAACAGGTAGTGAGAAGGAAGGGTTAGGCGCTACACCAACTAAGGATGCAAGTTTATATGATCAAGCTGTGGACTTAGTCATTAGAGAACAACGAGCATCCACAAGTTTTGTTCAACGCCATCTACGGATAGGCTATAATCGTGCAGCAACATTGATTGAAGAAATGGAAGCGGCTGGTATTATAAGCGGTTCTAACCATGTTGGGAAAAGAGATGTACTGGTGAGTGATAATGATTCCTAATTACTGTTTTAATATTACATTCAAACAAAGTTGGATTAAAACTTTAAACTTAAAGGTGTTATTTTGTGTTTTGTTGAGCTGGTTTTTAATAAGTTATTCAAATGCATCTGAATCACAAGATGAATTGATTATTCGTGCAGAAAAGTCCATTAAAAATATTTCAACTCTGCAGGCGGAATTCACTCAAATTTCTTCAGACGGAAGTTATGCTATTGGAAAATTATATTTTCGACGGCCCTTTCAAATGAGATTAGAGTATAATGTTGAAAAACCATTCAATCTTATAACAACTCGAAATTTGCTAATTGTTGATGAACCAGAAAACAAACAAATTACAAACTATCCTCTCTCTGAGACTCCTTTAGCTTTTTTACTAGAAGAAGATTTTTCTTTAACTGCAAATGAGTTTCTAACACAAAGTATGATCCATAATGGATTAGCTGAAATATCTTTAAGAAAAGAAACAGGAGACCGAGCGGGCGAACTTATCTTATTATTCGAGCCAAATCAGATGAATTTAAGAGGGTGGAAAATAATTGACGCAATGGGTGTCAAAACAAAAGTTACTTTGCAAAACGAAATTTATGGTGGAGACTTACCCAACAAATTATTTGGCAGGCCAATTTATTAAGCTTGTAGATGCAATATTTTTTCTAGCCTGATATCAATTCTGTAAATCGAGCAATTTTACTCTTCTTGGTTTTGCGTTTATTTATCTCAAAATCAGCTTTTATTGAATTTTCAGCTAACAATTTTCTGTTGGATTGTTTGGCTACATTTTCTAATTCAAAATGCTTTATAGAATTAAGGAAACATAAACGCTTTATCCTAAATGGAGTACCCGATGTTTTGCAATAAATTATGTTATCTATATCCATTCTAAAGCTC
>JAAXKA010000162.1 GCA_012269555.1 Alphaproteobacteria bacterium | reverse complement strand
GGAAAATCAACACCCTCCAATTTAAAAAAAGATTTAAACTTACTAGATGATTTATTGCAATCAAATGGGGACGAGACTTATCTCAGTCATAGTTTAAGGCTATTAAACAAGCTTGACCCATTATATGAAAACGATGATTTTATGCTTATTTACCCCCAGTTAAAAGAATTATTAGATGGGTAGCAGCTATTTGCGGTTAAGATTTGCATTCTTTTCTATTACAGCACAGACAGCAGCTGCGTCTAAATCCTGATACCCCTGTGCCATAGCAGATAAATAATATTGCAATGCGACCTGATATATAGGTAATGGCACAAAATTATCTTTAGCTAATTTGGTAATGAATTCACTATCTTTTATTGGGGTAGAAAAATTCATACCTTCAACAGCGTATTCATTATCAACCATTAACTTTCCACGTCCTTCAAATACAGCTGAGCTGGAAAATGTGCCACTAATCGCTTTGTGTATTAATTCCGGTTCTAATCCTACTTTCATACCAAGCACCATTACTTCAGCCGTTACGCTATTATGAACAAGATTCAGTATATTTCCTATTAGCTTCATTTTACTGCCGTTTCCAAAATTGCCTACTTCTGTAACCTTTTGGCAAAAAGCTTCTAAAAAAGGTTTGGCTCTTTGGACGTCTTCCCTATCTCCAGAAAGATAAGCTGATAATTTACCTTGTAATGCTACCACTCTATTACCGGACAAGGGGGAGTCTATAATTCGAACATTTTTTTTTTGCGCTATTTCTCTGGCTTTTTCTTTTGAGTCAACGGGTAAAGTTGAAAGTTCAATTAATAGGCGTTTATTTTTTTCTGATTGGTCCCCTTTTGGTATTGCCTGCATAACTTCATAAAGACTGCAAGCAGATGGTAGGCATGATAGAATATTTGATTCCTTATGGAATATCTCATCTATGCTACTACACGCATAGAACTTTTCGTTATTATTGAAGTTTGCTAGAGCTTTTTTTGATATATCAAATCCATATACTTGGAACCCGTTTTCAAGCAAGAACTTAGCAATCGCAGAACCAAGCACTCCAAGTCCTATTATAGCAATGGAATTTGTCATTTTAGAATCTTGTACCTACAAAACAAGTGCCGCTCTCCCAGTAATCCGACTATGCTCAACATCGTTGTGAATATCTTCTAACCCTTCAAAACCCGACGTGCGAGTAACAAGTGGCATTAAACCCTTATGTGCCTGTTCACCAACCAATTGCAAGCTTTCAAGGACTTCTTGATAAGAGCAGTACCTGCTACCCATCACCTCTATTTCTTTAGATAATAAAGACATACCATTTAATTTAAATTCAGAACCAGCGCCGCCGCCGCCGCCCAGAGTAATTAGCCTTCCACCTCTACCGAGACTAGCAACACCCATTTCCAGACTTTTTGTGGATGAAACAAAATCGATTACCACATCAAAACCTCCATCAGATGCATCCATTAAAGCTTCATGCGCATCATTAGTATTTGCATCAACACAGACATCAGCTCCGTGCTCACGGCACGCTTGAAATTTATTGGCGTCAACTTCAACAGCTGTCACATGACAGTTTGCCCATCTAACCATCTTAAGCATTTGAATTCCCAGTCCCCCTCCGGCTCCAAATACCGCAACACGTTCGAGAGGCGCTATTCTGCCTCTCCTTAGCACTTTATAGGGGGTCGCAATCGCATCACAAATCACGCCAATTTCTGCAGGATTTTTATAAATATCTAGTGTTTCCGGTATTGGAACAAAATTTTTAGCAGGTAATTTTATGTATTCAGCATACCCTCCATCACAAGCTCTACCAACATATCCTCCAAAATTCTCACATAGGGTTTGACGGTTTATAAGGCACCACTTGCAATGACCACATGTTAAATAGAAATAGGCTGTCACTGGCATTCCTATCGAGAGCCCCCCACAATCACCATTTAATTCCACAATCTCAGCGGCAATCTCGTGTCCCATAATTCTGGGAAATGGTATTGGAGTGCGACCAGCTTTGACATGTTGAACAGTCAGTCCAGCGCCACATGCAAGAATCTTTGCTACAGCTTCACCTTTTTCAGGTTTTGGGTCATCAACTGTTTCAAGTGAAAAAGGCTGATTAGGTCCATGCGATACTAGTGCCTTCATAATCTTTATACCTTATTTTTCATAGAGGATTGAATTTCTAATATGTGATTTTCTAAATCATCGTTCAAATCAATAGCTTTACCAGTCCAAGAAGAGGCATCCATTGCCATTGTTAAAACCAAATTTCTGTGACCATCTCTTGCGGTGGCGTGAGGTGTTGTTTGCCCTGTTATTAGACTTTGATACCAAGAATTAGTCTCCTCGCGCATTGGTCCCCAAAGTTGGTCATCATAAATATCACCAGGTGGATAAGAGGTTAAAAAGTCAACATGTCGTTGAGGTGGTTCAAAACCGTGAGGAACATATCCACCACCTTGTGATTTCGTACTCGCTAGGACCAAATCACGATGAGTATCTTCAATATCTATTACTCCTTCTGTACCGACAATACCAATTTCTAATCCATATACAGAACCAGGCCATACTTGTGGCAGCGCCCAGCTAATATTCATGCTAAAAATTGTGCCATCATCCATAGTGAACAGACCGAAAGTAGCATCCTTGGTGCCATATTGTGAAAGAAGCTTATCAACAGACTTTGCATAAATTTCGGCTGGTTTTTTGCCTTCTAATAGCCACAGAGACATATCCAAGCTATGGGTTCCAGAAACAACCATTGGGGTTAAATTTTGTCTTTCATTTGTTCGTCTGACCGTAGCAATTGGTACCATGGAATTCATAAAAGCACGCGTCACAACTGACGTAACGTCTCCTATTCTACCTTCTTGAAGTCGCTGTTTTACAGTTAAAAAGCGTCTTCTGAATCTTTGTGTATAGCCCATCACAGCATTTAAGCCAGCTTCTTCAATAGCAGATAAAATTTTTGCTGATTCTTGAATATCTGTCGCAAGAGGCTTTTCGATAAATAAACTAGCGTTAGCTTCTACAGCAGCCATCGTTGGGCCAAAATGATGGTTTTCATCGGTGGCGATAATAACCGCATCTACTTCACTTCTAGAGAGAAGTTTATTATAATCATCGGTAAAAAAGTCGGCCTTTGCGTCTTTTTGTAATGCTTTCCCAAGTCCTGTATCTATGTCACATAAACCAAGCCAACCGATACCAGGATAGTCACGTGCCATAATGGCTCTTATTCTGCCAATCGCGCCGCACCCAACTATTGCAAGCCCTATTTCTTTTTTGCCTATTTTACTCATTTTTGAGAACACTCCGATTTTTTTCTAAAAACATAATTCTTAACAAAAAAACATAATTGTAAAGTAATTAAGATATTATATTTTTTGATGCTAATAGTTTTTAGCTAGTTCTGCAATGTACTGATAAACAGTTCGGAGCCCCATTGCTTCTCCGCCTTTTGGTCTGCCTGGCCTACTATTTAGATTCCAAGCCATCACATCAATATGTGCCCAATTTAATTCTTTTCCAATAAATTTCTGCAAAAACAAGGCAGCTGTTATAGCTCCGCCATAACCTGATTGTCCTGTGCTTGAAAGTGCAGATGTTTCAGTCTTTAAAAATCTTTCATAAGGAGCAAATAGAGGCATCTGCCAGAGAGGGTCATCTATTTTCTCACTAATTGAAACAAGTTTTTCCGCAGTTTCGGTCTTATTGCAAAAAAGTGCCGGGCACTCTGTTCCAAGGGCTACTCTTGCTGCTCCAGTTAGAGTGGAGAAATCAATTACAAAATCTGGGTTTTCTTGTTTGGCATGGAAAAGTGCATCTGCCAATACTAGTCGTCCTTCCGCATCAGTGTTTCCTATCTCTACAGGGATACCCGCAGCGGTTTCAATTATATCAAGTGGTCTCATGGATTTTTCCGACACTGAGTTTTCTGCTGCAGGAATTAAGACCCGAAGTTTAACGCGAAGGTTTGTCTCCATGATAGCAGAGGCTAATCCTAATGCATGAGCAGCACCGCCCATATCCTTTTTCATAATCTCCATGGCCTTTGAAGGTTTTAGGTCAAGGCCTCCAGTATCAAAAGTAATACCTTTCCCAATTATGGTAATTTTTGGACCGTTTGTTCCCCAGTTAAAATCAATTAGGCAAGGAGGTGTCTCTGCAGCATTACCAACAACATCTATCGCAGGGGCATGTTTTTTCAAATCTTTACCAGAATATAACCGGTATTGAGCTGAAAATTTGTTCGCAAGTCGAGAACTAATATCAGCTAATTGAGTTGTATTTAAAAAATTTGCTGGCAAATTGATAAGGTCTCTACATAGAGATATTCCCCTAATTAAGGCAGTGATATTTTCTGACCGAGGCGCGTATAATTTTGCTAATTTGTATTTTTCTCTTCTATCGCTTTTATTTTGTTTTGGCTGCGCTTTATATTTTCTCTCTGGAAAGTCATATTTATATTGTGCTAAGCCCCATCCCAAGTAAAACTGGTCTTTTTGTAAAATTTTATTGTAACTCTCAATTTTCCAGACACCGCCAGGGCATTTCTTGGCTACATTAGCTATCTGCCAAATGTTTGCCCAATCATTTACATCTAAAAACTTATCACCGTTGTTTAGATTGGAGGAAGTTTGTTCTGAAATTATCAATAAGGCAGCTTCAACATTACCAGTTTTATTTGGAAGTAGCAAAAAATTGCCTTTTTCTGCTTTGAACTCATTTTCGTTTATCCAAGATTTCCAAAAGGACGATTTGTCTTCAATCCAGTTTTTAAATTCAGAGGAATTTATTAGATAAAGCACTCTATTTTCAATGTCATCATTTGTTAGGCCAGTCTCAACCTCGAAAAAATCCATAATTATTTACCTATCTAAAGCAGAACTTTGTAGCTTAAACTCTTATTAGTAGATTAAGCGATTTGAAAACGTGCTAAAATTAAATTTTTTTTATTTTATAAATTATTTTTTTTGAAATCCAAGAGATATAACTATAAATGGATTAAACCACTTTGTATTTTAATTTGTTAGCTAACGGACGGGTTTATTTGTTGTATTTTGGTTACGAAATAGTTGAGGTCACAAAAAGAATAAGTAATCATCGAATAAGTCTTTGGCTACTATTAATATGTGCTAGCGTAATGATTTTGATTGGACATGGTTCAATCGAGGTATTAGACCGCGATGAGGCGCGCTTTGCACAAGCAAGTAAGCAAATGGTCCAAACGGCTGACATTATAACCGTTAGATTTCAAGAGGAACTGCGAGCCAAAAAGCCAATAGGTATATATTGGCTTCAATCTGCTTCAGCATCATTATTCGGCTCTGATAAGATTTCATCCTACCGTTTTCCAAGTTTGATCGGATACATTTTAAGTATTGTTCTGAGCTTTTTATTTGTAAAGAATTTATGGCCTGACTCAGGATATTTACAGCAAATAGTTCCGTCTTCATTGTTGGCCTGCAGTTTAATAATACTTGCTGAAGCACATATTGCGAAGACAGATTCAATTTTGCTGAGTTTAATTTTGGCACAGCAGTTCTCGCTTTGGTTATGTTACAAAAATAGGTTCAATATTAATGCTTCATCTTCAACAAAGTGGTTTTGGATATCTATGGGTTTTGCCATTTTGGTCAAGGGCCCGATTGCACCATTTTTGGCCTTCGTAACAATATTCGGATTAATAATAATTGATCGGGATTGGAGTTGGTTGAAGCGCCTTAATTTTTTATCTGGTTTGGTGATTATTGGCATTATTTGCCTTCCTTGGGTGCTGGCAGTTTCATTTGCTACAGAAGGTGTTTTTTTGTCTCAGGCAATTCAATCTGACTTTTTGCCAAAGCTTATAAGTGGTCAAGAATCACACGGAGCACCTCCAGGTTTATATTTATTAACTATTCTACTTTTTGTATTTCCTGCATCTATATTTTTTGGTGCTTTATTTAGAACTAATGCGCAATTCTGGCGTTCCGATGCAAGCAGATTTTGCCTTATTTGGTTGCTGAGTTATTGGCTGATAATCGAATTAATTCCAACAAAACTTCCTCATTATATCTTACCTATTATTCCTGCCTTAATGATGCTTATTGGAAGAGCTATTTTTATTCCGATATCCAAAATTAAATGGCGCAGAACGGCTGAAATAGTGATGTCTCTTTTATCTTGTTTGTTTGGGATTTTGCTACTTGTGGGGGGATTGTGGGCTTCTGCTAAATTTGGAGCAGAAAATGGTGCCTTTGCCTTTGCTTTTGTAATTTTTGGAATGCTCTTAGTGGGTGGAATTTTCTTTGCTAGCTTTAAATGGATTAGGAATGATACACGCGAAATCACAACGAGAGGTCAATATATCTTTTTGGCTTGTATTCTTGGGATTATTTTTAATTGCATATTTTTTTCTGGTATAATTGGGAATCTAAAGTCTTTACATGTTGCCTCCTTAATCGAAGAGAAATTAGAGAGACTACCTGTAAAGACAAAAATTATTGCCTTAGCTGGTTATCACGAACCATCCTCTGTATTTAAGTTAGGGGAAGATATATTATTACTTAACGCAGACGAAGCAGCGCTGTTGTTGGCAGAAGCCCCTGAGGCTTTAATAATTGTGGAGTCTCGGCAAATAGATCAGTTCAAGTCTGCTGCATCGAATTTAAATGTTGTATATCATCAGTCATCACAAATTAAAGGGTTTAATATTTCTAAAGGGCAATTTATTGAATTGTACCTTATGTCTTCGATTAAGTTTGACGATAAGGATTTGAACAGCTAAGACCAATAAAAACTATCTGAAGATTTTCTTTCATGGCTCAATTTATAACTTACTCTCCAAGTAAATCTAACGTCATAAAAGCACCAGAAATTTCGGTACTAGTCCCCGTGATGAATGAGGCGGGAAACATTCGAGCGTTAATTGACGAAATATGTGATACTTTTCGAGGTAGGAAATTTGAAATCATTTATATTGATGATGGAAGCACAGATGAAACTATATTAGAGTTGCAAACTTGCTTGTCGCAAGTGGAAGAACTTCGTGTCTTTCGTCATAAACGGCGGAGTGGTCAAAGTGTTGCAATACGAACAGGTTTGCTGGCATCAAGAGCACCATTGATTGCAATTTTAGACGGAGATGGTCAGAACATTCCCAATGATTTGCTTAAATTAGAGGAAGCCCTTCTCTCCTTGCGCCCTAAGAGCGGTATGGCAGGTGGAGTTAGGCAAGATAGAAAAGATTCTGCTATTAAGAAATTTGCATCTCGCAGAGCAAGAAATATAAGAAGCTGGCTTTTAAAGGATAGCCACCCAGATTCAGGTTGTGGAATTAAGATTATTGATAGGGAAGTCTTTTTAAGACTACCTTTTTTTAACCATATGCACAGATTTATGTCTGTTTTAGTTCTACGAGAGGGTGGCGTCGTAATTGAAGTTCCTGTTGGTCATCGGGCTCGTGACAAAGGTAAATCCAAATATGGTATTTTAGATAGATTACTTGTGGGTATTTCTGATATAATCGGTGTCATGTGGTTGCTCAGGCGAGCAAATCATCCTGAGGAAGTCACGGAAACAACCCAGAATAATGTAAAAAAAAATTCAAACAATAATACGATTAAGTAGATGCTGGATGTCATTTCAGAAATTATAGGCAGTACCGCACTAATAGCGGGCAACTTTTTATACAGCCTTTTTCCATTTCTCCCGGTCTCAATATCAGAAAACCCAGCAACATTAATGGTTATAGTGGGTTTTGGAGGGCAGTTATTATTTGCTATGAGGTTTATAATTCAATGGATAAAATCTGAAGGAGAAAGAAAGTCCGTTATTCCCCTTGCATTCTGGTATTTTTCGATAGGTGGAGGATTAGTGCTTTTATTTTACGCCCTTTGGCGCAAAGACCCGGTTATTATTTGTGGTCAAGGTTTGGGGCTTTTTATTTACGCACGAAATTTGTATTTTATATACCGAAACTCAGCCAGGTAATTTATTAAATTTAAAAAAACCACATTACAAACTAGTATTGCTCATCTTAAGCAAGATGTTCCATTCATTTTGTGAAACGGGAACGACAGAAAGACGAGATTGACGCACAAGAGCAAAATTATTTAGCAAGGGCTCACTCTTTATTTCAGAGAGTGTAACAGGTTTTTCTACCTCTTTTACAGCAACTACCGTCACCATACCAAAGCGTCCCGTAGGGTCAGTAGGGTCTAAATGCCATTTTTGTGAAACACGAACGATACCGACGATACGTTTTTCAATCACTGAATGATAAAAAAAACCAAGATCTCCTATTTCCATTGCTTTCATATTATTACCTGCTTGATAGTTTCGTACACCATCCCAGCCCTCGCCTTCTTCTCCTTTCGCTAACTGATCGCTAAATGACCAGGTGTTAGGTTCTGATTTAAATAGCCAATATGCCATGCAAGCCTCTTTAATTATTTGTTTTTATTTTTAATTGTGTTGGAAAAATATTTAGTTATCCTATTCTGTATTTGTTGCTCGAGCTAATAAGGCGTTAATTTCACTCTCAATAAGTTCTTTATGCTGCAAAATACGATGAACAGCTTGTGAGATAGGCAACTCGATATTTTCATAAATAGCTCTTGCATTAAGAAGTTCAGCAGCTTTTTTGCCTTCAGCTAACTTTTGGTCAGGAGTTTGGTTTTTTGCAATTGCCATACCGAATGCCATATTTCGTGAATGAGGACTAGAGCAAGATAACACTAAATCTCCCATACCTGCCAACCCATTGAGTGTTTGAGGCCTTCCACCAATTTTAACAGCTAGTCGGGTAATTTCAGCAAGTCCTCGTGAAACTAAAGCTGCGCGTGCATTATCCCCGAGTTCGAGTCCGGCAGCTATACCTGCCGCTATCGCAATAATATTTTTTACCGCACCACCTACAGCAACTCCTGTAATGTCATCCCCTATGTAACACCTTAAATAGCTTGCTTCGAAATAATCAGCTATTTTAGTTGAGAGTGTGATAGACTGAGAGGCTATCATGACTGCTGTTGGTTTATTTGATATTACTTCATCAGCAAAAGAGGGACCACTAATTAGTCCATAGGAATAAAAGTTATCAAAATTTGAGTCTATCCATTCGGGTAGAAATATCCCACCTTTTTCAGGGTGTGAAAATAATCCTTTCCCCGAAAATAGAATTACTGTTTCTAATGATGCGTATGTCGTAACCATTTCCACAACTTGCGCAGTTTCTGATAGAGGAACTGCAATTACGATAAGATCAGCAAAGCTAAGACAATCTGGATTTGTTGTTGATGGTATAGGGTGCTCTAGTTGAACTTGAGGTAATGCTATAAGACTACCCAGATTTAGTGCATCCGCGGTTTCTCGTCTTCGAGTGAGGACAGTAACATTGTTGTTAGCCTTTAGAAGTTGGTCTGCAAGCGCGCCACCCCAGCTTCCGCCGCCAATAACAACAATGTTCTTAGTTTTAGACATTTTATTTTTCATTGTCTTACTCCTCGCCCTGGAGGTGGTGAAGCTTTTTGGTCCAATGGCCACCGTGGTTTTGGAGCAAAATCAAATTCTGTCTTTTTCCCAATCATATGATATTCCATTCCTACCCATGCAATCATTGCAGCATTATCTGTACAAAATTCTAAGGGGGGTAAAATCATATTAAAATTCTTTGATTCAGCGAGGCTTTTAAGGTTTTTTCTAATTTCCTTGTTTGCAGCGACACCGCCAGCAACGACAAAAGTCATTTTGTTTTCCTCGCTAGTAGCAGAAGAAGCAAACCTTTCCATAGCTATTTCAGAACGACTAATAAGAGAGCTAGATATAGTTGCTTGCAGACTAGCTGCAAAATCAGCGGTTGGAATGGGTCCTGAATGTTTTGATACTGAATTTGCAAGGGCGGTTTTAATTCCAGAAAAAGAGAAATGACAATCACGATATTGTTGCCTTGGTATAGGTAATTTTATTGATTCTGGGTTTCCAGTTTTAGCGCATTTTTCAATTGCTGGCCCACCAGGATAGCCAAGTCCTAAGAGCTTTGCTCCTTTGTCAAAGGCTTCCCCAGCTGCATCATCTAATGTTGTGCCATATCTTTCATACTGACCTAAAGAGTTGATGCTTAATAGTTGTGTGTGACCACCAGATACAAGCAACAACAAATAAGGAAATTCCAGCTTATGGGTAAACCGAGCCGTCAATGCATGCCCTTCAAGATGATTGATTGCATAATATGGCAAGTCTCTTGCAAATGCTAATGCCTTGGCTGTCATTGTTCCAATTAAAACGCCACCTATTAACCCTGGTCCACCTGTTGCAGCAATGCCATTAATTTTTTCGAGCGTAAGCCCTGACTGTTTCAAAGCTTCTGTTATCACAGGCCTCATGGCGGATAAATGTTCTCTTGCTGCGACCTCTGGAACAACGCCACCATTAGGGGCGTGAATGGAAGCTTGAGAAGCTATAACATTGGCTAAAATATCTCCATTTTGGTTAATTATTGCGCAGCAAGTTTCATCACAACTGCTCTCAATTCCTAATATGATTGATTGTTTTGTCATTTTTTTCCTTTGAAAACTCCTGTCATACTATTAGACAGGATATATGCAAGACAAGAAAAATTCTAAAAACTCTTCTCCGATAAGGATTGCTACCCGGAAATCAAAGCTCGCTATGGCGCAAGCTAATCTGGTAGGTGACTTGATTTCACCTGTTGAGGCAGAATTTATTTGCCTTTCAACACCAGGAGATAAAAGCCTTTCAAAACCGTTGTTTGAAATTGGCGGTAAAGGTGTTTTTGTTAAAACGCTCGAACATGCATTATTATCTGGTAAAGCGGACTGTGCAGTGCATTCACTTAAAGATATGGAAACGCAATTCGCATCAGGCACTCAAATTATATCTGTTTTGCCAAGAGAAGATCCAAGAGATGCAATTCTGGGTGCCAAAAGTCTCGATGAATTGCCTATAAACGCAAAAATTGGTACAGCGTCAGTCAGACGAAAAGCACAACTATTAAAGTATAGGCCCGATTTAGACATTCAGCTTTTAAGAGGCAATATCAATCGAAGGATAGCCTGTCTCGAAAACAAGGAATATGACGCAATAATTTTAGCAGTTGCTGGATTAAAGAGACTAAATATAAAAATATCTTATAACCCAATTGATATTGATAAAATGCCACCTGCCGCCTCTCAGGGAACAATAGCAATACAGATTTTTCGACAACATCCAAATCATGACCGACTGCAGGAGATTTTTTCACGTTTGCATTGTCATAATACAGGTCAGTGTGTAACAGCAGAGCGCTCGGTTTTGTCTTACCTCGATGGTTCGTGCCGAACACCGATATCCGCTTATGCTCATATTGACCAATCTCATAAATTGCAACTTCAGGCACATATTTATTCACCAAATGGAGATAAAAGTTATTCTTCTTTTGCTTCTGATGAGCCGGAAAACGCTGAAAAATTGGGTGTAAAGATTGCAAAAGATCTTCTATTTAAATGTGGTGGTACTTCATTCATAGCAAGGTAAGGGATTTATTTTAGTTGAGGAATTAAATTAGCTATATGATTGTTATTATTCGAGATATTGAAGCTGCAACAAATAACGCTGATTCATTGATAGCCTCTGGTATTGACGCAATTCCGCTTGCCGTCTTATCCCATATGCCCATTGAATTGGAACCTAATGTAATAAATGTCTCCTATCAGGCAATAATTTTCACAAGTAAATACGGTATTTTAAATTATGATTCATTTTTCAACCTTCCGGCCTGGTGTGTTGGGGATATAACAGCAAAAGTCGCTAAAAATATTGGATATACTAATGTTATTTCATCTTCAGGTAGTGCTCTCAGTTTAGCAAATGATATTTCAAATAATTTAGATAGTGAAAAAGGGCCGCTATTATGGGTATCTGGTGCTGATATTGCGTTTGATATAAAAGCTTATTTGAACACAAAGAGGTTTAATATTACAAGAGCCATTAGTTATCAAATGACCTCCGTCAGTCGTCTAAATAAGTCGTTTATAGAGCTGGTAAAATTAAAAAAAATAAAAGGGGTCGTTATTCTATCCAAGAGAAATTTTCATTGTTTTAGGGAATTGATGATCGCTGAGGGTATTTGGGAACACCACCAGAGGTGGCAATTATTTACATTTCAGCAAATTCCTTTTACAGCAGAAGAGACATCGTCATTTGCAGGGACAATAAAATCAAATACCGCAAGCTTTGAACACTTGTTTAACTGCATAAAAGATTGGTATTCTACTTTTAATGAATCTAATAGGTAGAAATATTGAATGAAGGATAATGAAAAAGATGCATCCGAAGCAGTGATTGAAGGCGAAGCCGTTATACGTCCTGGTCGGAAAAAAGTGTCTAGCAAAAGTCCTAGTAGAAAAAAGACCTCCGCTAATGAAAAGCAATTAGAGTCTGAGTTATCAGAAAACGTGGATAATGATTCGAATGCAGATAATCAGTCTAAGAATAAACAGTATGGTTCTTCCCAAATTAGGGAATTATTTTCGCTGAGAAACATTAGTGTTTTGATTGTTTTTATATCTGCAATAGCTGGCGGGTGGATATGGACGTCGAATAAGAATTTAATTCCTGCACCTCAAGAAAGCCCGAAACTCTCAAGCATATTGGACGAAGCCACAGAACGTTTATTGGAAACTGAGAAGCAATCGAATGAATTTAAAATGCAAATAAAAATTTTAGAATCAGAGATTGAAATGCTTAAAGAGCAAATTGGTCAGCAAACACAATATGATACGCTAGGTTCAGTATCCTCTCAGCTTAGCCAATTGAGAAATATGTTTGATGACTTAGATTCAAACATGGCTCCTCCGCAAATACAGACTGTTGCAGTAGAGGAACTTTCAAGTTTAAAAGCAAAGAGAATAATTCATTTAATAGAAGTTCTATGGCTTGATAGTCAAATTGGAAGAGACCTAACTACATATCCTTCAGTGATTCAAAAACTTAAAAAAATTTATGCTGATGAAAATGAACTTTTTGACTATCTTGGTCTAGTTGATAGTGCGCTGAGCGGAAATTTATCTAGCCACGCTATCATGCTATTTAATCTTAACCGTGATTTATCAGAAGATATGGGGAATGCTGAAACATCAAAAAGTGTGTCAAGTTTAAATAAAAAGACAGACAGCGAAAAAGAACAAGATGAATTTATTGCTCAAGAGTCTGATAGTTTTTCTTGGGCACAATATTTTGCCGGATTAGTAAAATTTCAAAAGATTTCAGAGGAAAACGACTCTTCAAAAATAAGTAAAAACAAAGAAAGAGAAATAGTGACAGCTAAGGAAGGCGTCGCAAAACTCTCTACATCTTTAAAGCCCAAATCGATAGAAACCGTGTCCGAGGCAATTTCTTACCTTACACTTGTTTTGGATAATGGTAACTCGGGATTAAATCCAGAGCAGATTAACAAACTAAACTTTTATTTGGTGCAAATTAAATCAAGGTTGCAGGTGGATAAAATGATTGATGATATTTATCAAAGCCAAGGAATGTTATTCTCAAGAGAAGAGAAATGATAATAATACTTCGCTTAATTCTTATCATCGCCTTAGTGGCGCTTGTAGTAAGTTGGTTTGCTAAGCAAACAGGCTCAAGCCAGATACAATGGTTGGGATATCAAATAGAAATTTCAACAAGTCTTTTAGTAAGTTTAGTTATCTTGTTCGCTTTTTTTGTAATGCTATTTGACAGGATGTTCCGCTTTATTCGTAACTGGCCTAAAATGTTATCATATGGATGGCAATTTAGACGTAAGACAAATGGAGAACGTGCTCTTAGTCTTGGCTTTGTCGCTTTAGCCGCCGGAGATAGTCGTTCTGCACAAAAGCAGGCAAAAAAGGCAGAGAAATTGCTAGGAAAAGGACTCCTTCCGGATTTGCTAGCAGCGCAGGCAGCTCATCTTTCTGGGGACGAAAATGCTGCCAGACGTTATTTTGCTCAACTATCAAAACAGAAAGATACAGCCTATTACGGTCTAATAGGAATAATGAATTTACAATTCCAAAACAAAGACACAGAGCGAAGTTTGGAAGCAGCTAAAAAAGCATTGAAAATACAACCTGACTCTACGGCCGCACTAACTCATATTTTTTGGAGGGAAATCGAGGCCAGAAATTGGAAAAGGGCCTTAGAAATAATTATACTTTTAAAACCACAACTAGCAAATTTTGCAGAACAGAAAGAACAGTTTAAGAATAGGGAAATCGGATTATGCTATCTGGTTGCCGATAATGCTTCTGAGGAAAACGAAAAAATTATCTTTTTAAAGCGAGCTTTGAATATAAATGACTTAAGTATAGCCTGTCGGGTTGCTTTAGGTCGATTATACCATAAAAAAGAGATGATAAAGCAAATGATTAAAGTTGCAGAGCGAGGTTTTATTTTAAATCCGCATCAGGATTATATTGATTTATTGAGATTCAATTTTACCGGTAACATATCAAAATTTATTGCTCGTCTTACCAAACTGGCTCGTCAGAGTGAGCATAAAATAGACGCTTACAGGTTAGTTATTGCAGTCTCTCTTGATGCAGATATACTTCCGCCTGCAAGCAGTTTATTATCTGAAATACCTGCAAATGAAATGACTAACGAAGATTATTTGCTTACCTCGGAACTAGCAGAAAAACAAAATGATCCAGTGCGTGTTAAAAATGCTCTTCAGGAGGCTGCTCGTGCCCCTAGGGGTAAAGCCTGGCGATGTTCTTCTTGTTTTACAATAACCGCACAATATGAAGCGGTTTGTCCAAAATGTAATGATATTGGAATGATTGATTGGGTAAACGAATCACATAATATTGTGAAAGCTATCACAGCGCCAATATAACTGTAATGCTGTAATTATGGTACTGAAATTACTCTAATATCGTGATTGGATAAGATTTCCTTTCCTTTTTGCTAAATTCATGGGTATTTTCTGGATAGGAGCTTTTTGCAATATTACACTATCAATTATGATGTAAAAAGACGTATTTAAATGGGAGACAAATATGAAAAAAATTATTGGTGTTTCTGCTGCTATGTTAATGCTGGCCTCTCCAGTAATAGCAGAGGACATAAAAATTGGTATTTCTCTTGGTTTTACGGGACCTTTAGAATCACTTGCACCTGCAATGAATAATGGTGCGCAGATGGCCATCGCAGAAGTAGCTGAGAGTAAATCTTTGCTTGGTGGTAGTAACGTTGTTGCTGTGACAGGTGACTCGACATGTGCAGATACTGCTGCCGCTGTTGCGACGGGAGAAAGATTAGTAACTGCTGAAAACGTAAATGCAATTGTAGGTGCGATGTGTTCAGGGGCTACTCAGGCAGTATTAGAAGGCGTCGCGATGCCAAATGGTATAGTTATGATTTCTGGCTCAGCAACTGCTCCGGTTTTATCAACAGTAGAAGACAATGGCTTATTTTTTAGAACTGCTCCATCAGACGCTCGTTCTGCAGAAGTTCTAGCTGATATCCTCAAGGAGGAGGGTTATAAGTCAATTGCTATAACTTACGTCAATAATGACTATGGTAAAGGATTGGGTAGTGCAATCGAGAGTAATTTTGTTGCTGGTGGTGGCTCTGTAACTATTAATGCTGGTCATGAAGAAAATAAAGGTGATTACAGTGCAGATGCTGCTGCTCTGGCGCAAGCTGGGGGGGATATTCTTGTTGTCGCAGGTTATGCTGATGGAGGTGGTGGTACCATAATCCAAGAGTCATTGGATAGAGGTTCCTTCGAAACGTTCTTTTTACCAGACGGAATGTATGCTGATAGTTTAACCAAGACCTTCGGCTCACAGATTGATGGATCATTTGGAGCTTCTGCGGGAACAGATAGTCCAGGTGATGCAACATTTAAAACGTTATTTGCGGATGCTGGACACGAGTATAATGTTTATGCAGGTGAATATTATGATGCTGCTGCACTTATAATGTTGGCAATGCAAGCTGCTGGGTCTTCTTCCTCATCGGACTTGAAAGATCATGTAATGGACGTTGCAAACGCCCCTGGCGAGAAAATTTATCCCGGTGAATTGGCGAAAGCGATGAAGATACTCGCTGGTGGAGGGCAAATTGATTATGTGGGCGCTTCTGCAGTTGAGCTAATTGGTCCAGGTGAGTCCGGTGGTTCGTATCTCCAGTATGAAGTTAAAAATGGAAAATTTGAGACTGTCAAATACCGTTAATTAAGATATGCTTTGAACGACCCAGTAAACACTGGGTCGTTTTTTTTTACCGAAAAATTTTTCTAAATAATACAGTAATCGTGTGATCATAAAATGCTTACAATACAACATTTAGATAAATGGTTTGGTGGAATTCACGCTGTAAATAATGTATCTCTTACTTTCGAGACAGGGAAAATTACAGGTCTGATTGGGCCAAATGGTGCCGGAAAAACTACTTTGTTTAACGTGATCGCAGGACTTCATTTCCCAACATCTGGTAAGGTATTTCTTGGGGAAGAGGAAATCACAGGACTTCCACCTCATCAATTATTTGCAAGAGGTGTGTTGCGCACATTTCAGGTTGCTCATGAATTTTCAACTTTGCCTGTTAGAGATAACTTAATGATGGTTCCTTCACAACAAACTGGTGAGAGATTATTGAATGTTTGGCTTAATTCAAAAAAAATAAAAGAGGAAGAAGAACAGTTAAAAGAGAAGGCAAACGAGGTATTATCATTTCTCAATTTAGAAATGCTTGCAGATGAGCCGGCAGGAAATTTGTCAGGTGGCCAGAAGAAACTGCTTGAGCTTGGAAGATGTATGATGGTTGATGCAAAGATAGTATTTTTAGATGAAGTTGGTGCTGGGGTGAATAGAACCCTTCTAAACCATCTTGGCGATGCAATAATTCGCCTAAACAGAGAGAGAGGATATACCTTTTGTATGATAGAGCATGATATGGAGTTTATTGGTAAATTATGTGACAGCGTAGTTGTGATGGCAGAAGGAAGCGTATTGGTAGAAGATAGTATAAAAGCAATAAAAGAAAATCCAGATGTGATCGAAGCATATCTAGGCAGAGGGATGAAAAATAAATCATGATTTCTGTTAATATAATTTCATTGGATAGCCTCAAATGACCTTTTTTGAAGGGAAAAATATGTATGCGGGTTATGGTGCTACAATGATATTAAATGGATGTTCTATCTCAGTTGATAAAGGCAAGATTTCTGTAATCGTTGGTCCCAACGGAGCTGGTAAATCTACAGCAATGAAAGCATTATTTGGAATGCTTCCTCTATCAAGAGGATCTATTACTTTTGAGGGGAAGGATATAGTGCATCTTCGTCCTGAACAACGAGTGATGTTGGGAATGGCCTATGTACCGCAAACTAGTAATGTATTTCCTTCTATGACGGTTTTAGAGAACTTAGAGATGGGCGGATTTATTCGTGTTGACGATTTAAGTTCTACGATAGCTGATATTTTTGATTTATTTCCAATTTTAAAAACTAAGCAGGGGCAAGTTGCTGGAGAGTTATCAGGGGGACAGAGGCAGCAAGTTGCTGTGGCGAGGGCTCTGATGACCCAGCCTAAGATTCTAATGCTAGATGAACCAACCGCGGGAGTTTCACCTATTGTAATGGATGAATTATTTGACAGGATAATAGACATTGCGAAAATGGGTGTTGCCATAGTTATGGTTGAGCAAAATGCAAAACAGGCATTGCAAATAGCAGATAGTGGATTTGTATTAGTTCAAGGTGAAAATAAGTTTACAGATACTGGTTCATCCCTTCTCGGTAATTCGGAAGTTAGAAAAGCTTTTTTGGGAGGCTGATTGAAATGCTAGATTATATAAATGCAATTACGCTTCTTGCAAATTATATAATTGTTCCCTCCCTTGCTTATGGAAGTCAGTTAGCACTTGGTGCGCTTGGTATTACAATGGTGTATGCGGTCCTGCGCTTCTCTAATTTTGCTCATGGCGAAATTATGTCATTTGGCACGATGATTAGCATTTTTATTGTTTGGTTATTTCAGTCTATAGGTATTTCAATCAATCCATTGCCAACGGCTCTTTTGGCGCTTCCATTTTCAATTACTGCAACTATAATTTTATTGTTGATTTTAGATAAAACAGTTTTTAGATACTACCAGAAACAGCGTGTTCAGCCGGTTACCTTTATGATTGTATCGGTTGGGGTCATGTTTTTTCTTGCAGGGTTTATTCGTTTTTTAATTGGCACATCTAAGAAGAATTT
The DNA here is from genome assembly GCA_012269555.1 of Alphaproteobacteria bacterium. GTDB lineage: Bacteria > Pseudomonadota > Alphaproteobacteria > Puniceispirillales > Puniceispirillaceae > UBA5951. The sequence goes on along the minus strand of JAAXKA010000162.1, from coordinate 12,175 downwards.
TGATGATGGGGAACGATTTATCGTCAAGGCATCTCAGTTTAAACAAATGACAGGATTGTCTGAGGGATTATCTATCAGAACAAGTCAATCGATAACTGTAATTGTAACAATATTGCTCGTCATCTTTATTTTTTGGTTTTTGAATAAAACGAGGACAGGTAAATCAATGCGAGCTTTTTCAGATAATGAGGATCTAGCCTTGTTGTCGGGAATAAATCCTGAGAGAGTGATCATAATTACTTGGATTTTAGTTGGTGTGCTAGCTTCTGTGGCAGGTACTTTATATGGGCTTGATAAAGGTTATAAGCCTTTTGTATACCTCCAACTTGTTTTGCCAATATTTGCCGCGGCTATAGTTGGAGGTGTTGGAAACCCGATAGGAGCAGTTGCAGGAGGATATATAATAGCTTTCTCAGAGGCTTTTATAACCTTTGCATATAAACGTTTCCTAACTTATCTTTTGCCTAAAGAATGGGCGCCCGAAGGACTCGTTCAAATTTTATCAACAGAATATAAATTTGCTGTATCGTTTGTTTTGCTTGTAATTGTTTTGCTAGTGAGACCTACCGGTTTATTCCGTGGAAAAACTTTATGAATCTATGGAACCAAAATTCAAACAAAAAAGTGTTTTTATTATTTGCAATTATGAGCGGCGCATTATTAATTGTCGGTTTCTTTCAAAGCTGGAATTTGATGCTCGCAATTTTAAACCTTTGTCTGATTTCAGCGGTTATGTCACTCGGTGTAAATCTACAGTGGGGATATGCAGGCCTTTTTAATGCCGGAATAATGGGTTTTGCTGCCCTTGGTGGTCTAGCGGCTATGCTGGTTACTAAAGCACCTGTAATAGGGGCTTGGCATGCGGGCGGTTTTGGTATTTTGTTAGGAATGTTTATCTTGGTAGTAAGCGCTATTCTAGCTTATTTTGTTTGGGTTAGATTGGAGGGGAGGGGGAAAAAGCGATACTGGTATGTCATATTTATAGTAGTTATTGGATATATTATTTCTCGTTTCGTATTAGGGCCTGCAATAATTAGCATTGAGTCTTTCGAACCATCTTCATCTGGATATTTGGGAGGTGCGGGTCTTCCTGTTTTGTTTTCTTGGTTTGTTGGCGGATTATTAGCGGCTTTAGTTGCATTTTTTATAGGTAGAATTACGTTAGGCTTGCGTTCAGACTATCTTGCTATTGCCACACTTGGCATCTCAGAAATAGTAATTTTTATATTTAAAAATGAGGACTGGTTAACTAGAGGAGTAAAAAATGTAACTGGTATTCCTCGCCCAGTTCCCTATGAGATTGAACTTCAGTCATCCATATGGTTTCAAAATCTATCAGAATATATTGGAATCGGCGTGATACAAGCATCAAGTTTGTTTGTCAAATTATGTTATACATCCCTGTTTCTATCAGTTTTGCTAATTCTATTATGGCTTTGTGAAAAGGCATTAAATTCGCCTTGGGGAAGAATGATGCGAGCAATTCGGGATAACGAAACAGCAGCAAGTGCGATGGGTAAAAATGTGAACTCTCGACATCTGCAGATTTTTGTTATCGGATCAGCTATCGTAGGAATTGCAGGCGCAATGCTCGTAACATTAGATGGCCAGTTTAACCCAACTATATATCACCCTTTGCGATTTACATTTTTAATATGGGTGATGGTGATTGTTGGTGGTTCGGGGAATAATTTTGGAGCTATCTTAGGGGGCTTTATTGTCTGGTTTTTTTGGATAGAAGCTGAAATTATTGGTAACGCGTTAGTGCAGATTTTAACTTTACCTTTATCTGATAGCTCTTCTCTTAAAGAACATTTTTTAAACACAGCACCTCAATTAAGGTTGTTGATTATGGGATTGGTTTTATTATTATTTTTGAGATTTGCACCTCGTGGTCTAATTCCAGAAAAAACCCTTAGCAAACTCTCTAAGTCACCTAATTAAACATTGGTTATTAATTGCTTAAAAAACTCATTTATCCTATCCTGCAAAAAATTTAATAAAAAGCAATTCATATAGAAATTATTTTAAATGAACTTTGAAACAAGAAATCTAAAATCTTGGAGAGCAACAAAAATTTTGGCAACATTAGGCTATGCAAGTGAGAGTGAAGAGCAAATCACAAAATTAGTTCAAGCTGGTGTAAATATGTTCAGAATGAACTTCAGCCATGGCACACATGAGGAACATCTCATGAGGATAAAGAATGTGCGAGCTGTTGAGAAAAAACTCTCTAAACCAATTGGAATATTAGCAGATATGCAGGGGCCAAAATACCGTATTGGTATTGTTGAAGAGGGCTTATCTTTGATTGAGGGAAATCTAGTACAATTTGACCTTGATGATAAGATTGGTAATTCAGAAAGATTACCGCTTCCGCACCCTGAGATTTTTGAAGCCCTGTATCCAGGCGCAAGATTGCTAATAGATGACGGTAAGCTTGAGTTAAATGTAAGAACTATCTCCAATGATATATTTTCAGCAGAGGTCTTGATAGGAGGACCAGTCTCCAGTCGAAAAGGTGTAAATGTTCCTGATATTAAATTAAATACAGATCCTCTAACAGAGAAAGATTTAATTGATTTAGAGTTTGCACTGGTTAATGGTGCTGACTGGATAGCGTTATCCTTTGTTCAGTCAGTATCTGATGTTTTATTAGCTAAAGCAAGAATAGCGGGTAGAGCACAATTGATGGCTAAAATAGAAAAGCCAGCGGCTTTATTAGAAATTAAAGATATTATTAACGCTAGTGATGCAATTATGATCGCAAGGGGTGATTTGGGGGTTGAGCTTGATGCCGCCGAGGTACCATCTGTTCAAAAAAGATTGATATATCAATGTCGAAAAGTGGGAAAACCAGTTGTGGTTGCCACTCAAATGTTAGAATCTATGATAGCAAGTCCAACGCCAACAAGGGCAGAAGCAACGGATGTTGCTGGGGCAGTATTTGATGGGGCCGATACAGTAATGCTGTCTGCTGAAACAGCGATTGGTAAATATCCTGTAGAAGTAGTTGAAACAATGGCGAATATACTTATTTCAGCTGAAAACCACATAAACTATTTTTCTTTTGACGGCCCTGCTCCATTGGAAGTGGAGCCATCAATATATCATGCCGTTGCGAAGGCATCAGTTGCGCTTGCGCAAACAATTAAGGCCAAGGCTATCATAGCCTATACAGCATCAGGAAATACAGCAGTGAGAATTGCGAGAGAAAGGCCAGCTATAAGATTATTTGTTTCAACTCCTGAGCAAAATGTTCAGAGAAGACTATCTATATTGTATGGAGCCACAACAATACTTCAGGCTGAAACAGATTACGAGAAAGCATTATCTATAACAAAAAAAATACTTATAAAGGAAAATGCTGTTGCTAAAAACGACGCGATAGTGGTAGTGGCAGGTTTTCCATTTGGTCTTGCGGGGAGCACTAACGCTATTCGTGTAGAACATATCTAATAATAATGCTCTCTATGTGAGAACCCCTTTTAATTCTTCTTCGAGCCTGATAATGGCTTTTTTCACATCTAATAAATGCGGGTTTATAGAAGCAGCGCTTTTATAAGCCTTAAGTGCCGCTCTGGGATTTCCGAGGTGAACCTCAACCATACCAAGACCAGCTAAAGCGCCAAAATGATTACTTTCTAATACTAATGTCTGAGCAATATCGATTTTAGATTTCTCAAATTCACCCATAAAAAATAAAACAGTTGCTCTTTTGTTCCAAGCCTCCGCAAATTTATTATCTTGGTCTATAATATAACTAAAAACTGCTTTTGCAGCCCTTAATTGACCAGACTGCATTAAATCTATACCCATCTGCATCTGTTTGCTTAGCGTATGATCAGAGTCATGGGTGGTCCAAATTTGCCATATCTTACTCGAAATAACTTCGCCATCTTGGGGTGATTTAGCTGTCTTAAGTTCTAAAAATAAGTTAGCTAATTCTGGATTTCGTTGGTCCGCTAAGGCTGAACCAGAGATAATGAAAAAACAAGCAACGATAAAAATACCAAATTGCCAGCATCGGCAAAAATGTCTTAATTGTTTTTGATAGAGACTATATTTCATAATTCAAAGATGAGTAAAAATTTTAAAAAGGCAAGATGTAAAAGGTAACTTTATAAAAACAAATACTTTTGTAAAGTTATAATATAATCGTAAACTTATCATTTTTTCCAAGGTAAGGAATGCGATTTCCATCCCTCAATTACTTTTGGATGTTCCTCCTGATATGAATGTCCCTCAAACCCTTCTGCTACGTTTGTTACGTCATTAAAACCAGCCTTTAAAAGTATTTTGCAAGCCGCTGCAGAGCGTGCACCAGACCTGCAGATTAAATATAAAGGGGTTTCATGAGAAGTATATTCCTCAACCTGCTCTATAAAGCCATGGTTTATAGATTGGTCTTGACGTAGAAGTTCAATTTTCAAAACAGATTTATTTATTGTTGAGAGGTCAGGCACTCCGATATTTATCCATTCTTGCTCTGTGCGACAGTCAATTAATATAGCATCCTTAGTCTCTTTTAATTTCTGATATGCTATGGGGGGCGTTACTTCTTGGAACATTTATAATCTCCATAGTTTTTAAAAACTGCAAAAATAAAAGAATAAAAATAAATTATCTATTGCTCACTTTACTAACTTGAAACTATATTTTTTTCAAAAGTAAAAAAATATAATAAAGGAATATAACCCATGTTTAAAGCAATTATCGTAAATAAAGCAGAGGATGACACGATATATGCAAATTTGTCAGATGTAAAAGATTCTCAACTTCCTGAGGAGGGGGATGTTACAATAGAAGTTCATTATTCTGATGTTAACTTCAAGGATGGTCTGTGTCTGAACGGGAAAGGAAGATTAGTTCGTGAATATCCGCATATTCCTGGCATTGATTTTTCTGGAATAGTGCTAGAAAGCGAGGACCCTCGTTTTAAGCCTGGTGATAAAGTAATTAATACAGGCTGGCGTGTTGGTGAAGTTTGGTTTGGTGGATATAGTCAAAAAGCAAAGGTAAAAGCAGACTGGTTAGTACCCTTGCCAGAGTCGATGTCATTAAAGAATTCTATGGCTATAGGTACAGCTGGACTTAGTGCGATGCTTGGTATTATTGAGCTAGAGGATAATGGTATGAAACCAGACTCTGGTCCTGTTTTAGTTACAGGCGCAACAGGTGGTGTAGGCTCTATAGCGGTTGCAGTACTGGCTTTCCTTGGTTATGAAGTTGCATGTGTTACTGGGAATGTAAACAAAAATACTCCATTTCTAAAAGATATAGGTGCAACTAAAATTATTGAGAGAAAATCCTTAGCAGAACCATCTAATAAGACATTGGAGTCTGCCGTTTGGGGTGGATGCATCGACACAGTTGGTGGTATAATGCTTGCTCGTATTCTCTCTCAAATGAAACATGAGACAGCAGTTGCTGCAATTGGTAATGCAGGAGACTCTTCCCTTCCAGCTAGTGTAATTCCGTTTTTACTTAGAGGTATAAAATTGATAGGGATTGACTCTGCAAGCAAAGAAACGCCAAAGCGAATTCGGGCATGGGAGCGTTTATCCTCTGACTTGCCACCACATATGCTTGATTTGATTAGCACAGAAATAACATTATCAGAGGTTATTCAAGCGGGTAAAGATATTCTAGCTGGAAACACATTTGGGAGATTGGTCGTAAACGTTAAAGATGCTTGATGGAGAGTGTCAAAATCAAAATTTAGCTTTATTCCTAAGATCAGGTTTTTTTAACGATTGCAATATGTTGAAGGTTTCGACCTTGTTGCGCATAATCAATACCATATCCAATGACAAATTCATCTGGGATATCAAATCCGACCCAGTCAACATCTACCTTAACTTCTCTTCGAGATGGCTTGTTGAGCAGAGTGCAAATTCGAAGAGACTTTGGTTTTCTTGTTTCGAGCAGACTTACAACCTGTGATAATGTGTGTCCTGTATCAATTATGTCTTCGATTATAAGAACATCTCTGTTTTTTAAATCTGTTTCAACGTCTTTTATAATTCGTAATTGTCCTGAAGACTTCATTTTATTGCCATAACTTGAAACTGTCATAAAATCTACCTCAACTGGCAAATCCAGACAACGCACTAAATCAGCAATAAAAACAAAGGACCCTCGTAAAAGACCTATAACAACGAGTTGGTCTGTTTGCTCATAGGCTTTGCTGATTTGTTCAGATAATGTGTTAATTCGTGAAGCTATTTCTGCTTCCGTAATTAGAATTTCAAGTTTTTCGCCTGTTACAAGTACCGCCATTATTTTTCACTTATTTTTTAATTTCACGAGCATGAATATGCTAGCTTGTTTTAAATGCAAAAACTAGTAAGAACAGAGACATATTAACAGAACAATGTTAAAATTTTTTATATTAAAAATTATCCTATCGACATGAAACATTCATGAGCAATTAATTCAATTATTAAATATTAGCAAATTTCTTGTTAAAGGAGCAAAATGCTCGATTTATTTTTAAGTGATATGTTTGGTATTGCATTCATTTTAATGCTTACAGGTATATTTGCCGGCTTTGTTGCCGGTCTTTTAGGTGTTGGCGGCGGAATTATTATGGTTCCATTGGTTGCATATATTCTAACGCAAACTCAGACAGGGGTGTTAACAGCGATGCATTCAGCTATCGGCACATCGTTAGCTGTAATTATTCCTACATCTTTTTTATCTGCAAAAACACACATGGCTCTTGGAAATGTAGATTTTTTTGCCGTTCGAAAGTTTGCTTTGTACGTATTTATCGGTGCGTGTGGAGGCGCAATGGTTGCACGTTTATTGGATAATTCTTCCTTAAAAATTCTTTTTGGTTCCTTGTGTGTTATTTTTGGATTTATATTTCTTTTAAAAAACATCGTATTAAGAAAAGGCCTACCCAATATTTTATTTAGAGCAGTGATTGGTGGAACAGTTGGACTATTATCTTCATTAGTTGGCATTGGAGGAGGTTCGCTAATGGTACCTTCACTAACTTCTTTTGGATGGAAAATGCACAGAGCTGTTGGGACATCAGCTCTTATCGGATTAGTGATTGCTATTCCTGGCATGACAAGTTTTGTTATGATGGGCATGGATGTGCCTGGAAGACCAACACACTCTTTTGGCTATGTCTGGCTTCCAGGAGTATTGTGTCTTACAACCACATCTTTTTTTATGGCGATAATTGGTGCAAAAACAGCCGATAGGATTAATCGCAATAAGCTTCGTAAGATATTTGGTATAGTACTATCAATAGTTGGTTTAAGACTTGCCTATTCAGGTTTTGTAGCAGGCGGATTTGGATTTTTAGCATAATGAAGAGCAATACCAACTCAGCAATATATTTTTAATTTTCATTGGGGATTGGCTTAATGGAAAAATGAGAAAATGGTCCTGCACTTTCTCCTAATCTAGCAGCTTTTCCAACTTCAATGTACCGTATAGCAGAAATTTCAATCATCTCGAATTCTTCATCAGTTAAGTTTCTCATTTTTTTGGCAGGTGACCCTGCCCACAACTCTCCTTTGGGTACCTTTTTACCTGGGGTCACTAGTGCACCTGCTGCAACCATTGAAAAACTGTTTATGATTGCACCATCCATAATTATTGAACCCATTCCAATAAAGCTATGTGATTCAAGTGTACAAGCATGAATGATTGCAGAATGTCCAATTGTAACATGGTTTCCGATTATCGTCGGAAATTTTGTGGAATCGATATGTATAACAGAATTATCTTGTATATTAGTTCCTTCCCCAATTTTTATAAAATTTGCGTCTCCTCTGATTGTTGTATGGTGCCAAACTGAGCAGTTTTTGCCAATTTCTACTGCTCCAATTATTGCGGCTGATTTAGATATAAAGGCAGTTTGGTTAATCTTTGGGGTCTGTCCTAAAAAAGTTTCGACAAACATATGGTGCTGTAAGGAATTTTTTTCAGATATCATAAGATGTGGGTCCTTAAATATTTAATAGTAAATAACTTATTCATATATTCGAATGATAAGCGACCCCAAAAAAATATCCTAAAAAAAAATTATTTTATCAGATGGTTTGGCTTTTACTTCAATTTAGCCTAAATAATTGATAACAATTTAAATTTATGGAGACTAAAATGGCTTTTGAACTTCCTGACCTTCCCTATGCTCATGACGCGTTAGTTCAACATGGTATGAGTGCGGAAACTCTTGAATATCATCATGATTTACATCATAAGGCATATGTTGATAATGGGAACAAATTGATTGCTGGCACTAAGTGGGAAACAGAAACGTTAGAATCTATTGTAACCGGAACCTACGATGCTAATGCGGTTGCGCAAAATGGTATATTCAATAATGCATCACAGCATTGGAATCATATGCAATTTTGGGAAATGATGGGGCCGTCTAAAACTGGCATGCCTTCTGAGTTAGAATCATTAATCAACGAGAGCTTTGGAGGTGTAGACGCTTTCAAGGAAGCCTTCAGTGCCGCTGGGGCTGGTCAATTTGGCTCTGGTTGGTGTTGGCTTGTTAAAGAAGCAGATGGGAGTTTGAAAGTCACAAAAACAGAGAATGGCGTCAATCCCCTTTGTTTCGGTCAAACAGCACTGTTAGGTTGTGATGTTTGGGAACATTCTTATTATATTGATTTTCGAAATAAGCGACCAGCATATCTTTCAAATTTTTTAGAAAACTTGGTGAATTGGGAGAATGTTGCCAGTAGATTATGATTTTAAAATATTATCAAAAATAAAAAGCTAAAGCACATTTTTTTTAAAAATGTGCTTTTTTGTCTCAACTTGGCCATTGTAAAGTCACATTCCACGTTTTTAATTTTACCTATAGGTTGAAGCATCTTTATTGGAGTAATTAAAACATGGAATTATCATTATTGGTTGGAATTTTAGCTGTAGTGGCTCAAACTGATGCGGTGAGAGAATATAAGGAACATTCAAATAATTTAAATAAATATCAAATAGTATCTGTCGAATGTGAAGGAGGACTAAATGACAGCGGATATTCAATACCAATCAAACAAAAAGTATATTTAAAAGAGTTAGGTAAAGAAGGGACACTTGGTATTATTTGCCAGAACAAAGAATGATATGATTACTTACTCTTATTTTTCTGTCGAACCATCTCAGCTACTCGTAATCGAAGAGCATTTAATTTAATAAATCCTTCCGCATCACTATGGTTGTAATCAGCGGTACCCTCCTCAAAAGTAACAAGGTCTTCAGAGTAGAGTGAGCTTGAAGAGTACCTTCCTATCATCATTACGTTGCCCTTATATAGTTTTAGTTTAACCTCTCCATTAACAGAGGTCTGACTATGGTCTATTGCCGCTTGCAACATTTCTCGTTCTGGAGAAAACCAGAAGCCATTATATATAAGCTCAGCGTACTTAGGCATTAGGGAGTCTTTTAGGTGCGCTGCACCTCTGTCTAAGGTGAGTGATTCCATCGCCCGTCTAGCTTTTAGTAATATAGTCCCACCAGGTGTTTCATATATTCCTCTTGATTTCATTCCTATAAATCTATTTTCAACCAAGTCTAATCTACCAATACCGTGCTTACCTCCCAACTCATTTAGGCGTGCAAGAAGTAAGGCAGGAGACATTTTTTTATCATTTAATGCGATTGGGTCCCCAGCGGCAAATTCAATTTTAATCTCCTCAGCAGTATTCGGTGCATTGAACGGGTCTACCGTTCTAGTAAATACATATTCTTCTGCAGGGACATTAGGATCCTCAAGAACTTTGCCTTCTGCTGATATATGCAGAAGATTAGCGTCAACTGAAAATGGAGCCTCTCCTCTCTTATCTTTAGGGACAGATATTTGATTAGCTTCTGCATAATCTATTAGCTTAGTTCTAGAATTAAGATCCCATTCCCTCCATGGCGATATAACTTTTATATCAGGTTGTAGCGCATAATAACCAAGTTCAAATCGAACCTGGTCATTACCTTTTCCGGTTGCTCCATGAGACACTGCATCTGCTCCTACTTCCCGGGCAATTTCTATTTGGCGCTTTGCAATTAAGGGTCTTGCAATAGAAGTTCCAAGCAAATATTCACCCTCATAAATTGCATTTGCACGAAACATCGGAAAAACATAATCAGATACGAACTCTTCTCGTAAATCTTCAATAAATATTTGTTTTATGCCATGCAGTTTAGCTTTATTTTCAACTTGTGTGATATCTTCACCTTGACCAATATCCGCTGTGAAAGTTACAACCTCGCAATTATAATTAGTTTGCAGCCATTTTAGAATGACTGATGTGTCAAGACCACCAGAATATGCAAGAACTACTTTTTTAACAGATTTATCCACAATCATTGCTCCAAAAAGATTATAAGAAGAATAATCTAATATTATGAAACTTCGTATAGATTACTTTTAGCGCAAGGTCACATACTTTTTAACTTCGTTATATTGTAAGTTTTAAATAATCTTAAATAGCACATTGATGAGAATATTAATTATGGATGAAAGTACCAATAATCAAGAAGAAAAATATCTAACAATGACAGCAAATGTTCTGGGGTATTTAGGTAGTATACCGTTCATTGCATTAGCTGTAACAATCTCTGTAGCAAATGTGGACGCGGTTGTTATTGCAAAATCAGCTTTATATCTATATGGGGCTATTATTTTAAGTTTTCTAGGTGGACTGCATTGGGGAAGAATAGCTTCTAAGGAAACAGTCATCTCCTCTGATAAATGGATTTTGTTATATTCAGTGGTACCATCACTTATTGGTTGGTTTTCTTTTTTATTGAAATTTTTCTGGAGTCACACCGCTTGGATGCTTATAATAGGATTTCTTGCATCCTATTTTATGGATAGGATTTTTATAAAAGACGGAACTTTTAAATCTTTTATGGGTTCTCTTCGATTGAACCTTACAATAATAGCGTGTATTAGCTTGAGTTTTTTGCTTGTTTAATCATAATATGTTTTATCTTTTTGCAGCTGCTGAAAAGTTCTCATTTAATAAGCATATTCAACAATCTGCCAACTGGGCCGGTTAACACTATAGGGCCTTCATTTACAGCAAGAACGATGCATTCCCCATCTTCGTCTGCAACGGGTTTGTGCACAGCCCCTGTTTCCTGAATTGAAATATCACCGGGTCCATATGTTCCGTATTCGTCAGTAAAACCTCCGGATAATACCAATGTTACCTCATTACCTTCATGAGAGTGACTTGGTACACTGCATCCTGGGGCGATTTTATATAATTTTGCGCTACCAAAACTTTCACCAAAATTAATGGCTTGCTCTGATAGACCAATGCCAATACGCTTCCAGTTTTTAGGGACACTTATGTCTTGAGCGTATTTCCGTAATGGGAAAGGTAATAAATTGTTATCATTGCTTACATTAGTGTAAACTTCCTGATCTTTATCAAAACCAGAATCGATTTCAGCCATTAATTTCTCAAAGCTACCCTCTGATAAGGAAATCGGCTCAGAATTTTCTAAAAGTGCGCCACCTAACTGCAAGAGCATGCGAATTGATTTAGCGCTCGCCGGATTCATTGAAATATGTGTCTCAACCAGAACCTCAAGTGCTAGTGGCAGAGAACCATTAGCATAATCAATCAATAACGATTCTACCAAGGTTAATGTGTTCTGCTTATTCATTATATTACAAATTATCCTTCAAAATCTTCAAGTTGTGTTCGCAATCGGTTAATGGCAAGACGTATCCGTGATTTAACAGTGCCCAACGGTAAATCTGTTTCTTCAGCTATTTTTCTATGCGACTTATCATCATAATACGCAGAAAGAATCAATTTGGCCTGCTCTGGAGGCAAATTTTTTAAAACATTTTTAATTTTTTTCTCTTCCTCAGTTCGTTGTAATATGTCATCGCTTTTGTCTATAGGTTTTTGGTAGAATAAGGGGTCATTAAAATTAGGCAGGGGGCGGCTATCTTTTCTTAATTTATCAATACGCTTATTACGAGCAATAGTGAAAATCCACGTGCTTGCACCCGCACTTTCTGGATTATATGTTTCAGCCCTTCGCCAAACCATTATCATTGTTTCTTGGCAAATTTCTTCAGCAGCCGACTCATCCGAGCCAATGCGTAATAAAAATGATTTCAACCTAGGAGTGAAATGTTCATACAAAGACTTGAAAGCAGATTTGTCTCTATATTTACCTATTT
>JAAXKA010000088.1:19461-104850 GCA_012269555.1 Alphaproteobacteria bacterium | reverse complement strand
TTTTAAAGACCTGAATATAATATTCATAATTTTTCAATTAAAAACATATAAAAATGTTTTAAACATTACTCGATATAAATAGATTTAATATTTAAAACTGAACTATAGATAACAAATTGACAGTTTCTGAACTTCAAGTCACTCTAACAACAAAAAGATATAAGTAGTGACTTATTTGGAGAAAACAAAATGGGCTCAACACTCTCAAAAAATATGAAGCTTTTAGCGCATAATACGCTTAACGGATTTGGAGGTGTAGGAGAGGGTATGTCCATGCAGGTCACCAAAGATAGAAGACGAATTCTTTGGATTGCACATGAGGGCCCACCTAAAAATTTTACAGGGGTAGATGTAACAGATCCCAGAAACCCTATTGTAATTTGTCAGACTGAACTAAAACACGGTAATATGAGATCTAATTCACTGGAGGTATGTGGTGATATTTTAGCTGTTGCTTATCAAGTGTATCAGCTAGGGCTTCCAGAAGCTGGTGTAGAATTATTCGATATAAGTACTCCGGAAAACCCTAGATCAATTAATTTTTATTCGACAGCAGGGCCTCATTCTAGGGGGGTACATTGCTTATGGTTTGTTGATGGCGAATATATACACATGGCAAGCGGGGCACCAGATTTTACGCCAAAACATCCAAGAGATGATCAGATATATCAGATAATTGATGTAAGAAATCCCTCAAAAATGGAAGAAGCTGGTAGGTGGTGGATGCCAGGAACAAAAAAAGAAGATGAAGAACCAATACCGGAGAGAATTATTCCAGAACCTCTAGAAAATCTTCGTGGTGGAGACGCATTCAGACTACATAATGCTAATGTTTATCCATCACATCCAGACAGGGCATATTTAGGATATATTGATGGTGGCGCTTTTATACTTGATATAGCTGATAAAAGTAAACCAAAGGTGGTTTCTCATTGGTCACCACATAATCCTTATCCTGGTTTCACCCATACAGTGATGCCCCTATTTGATAGGGGACTGATAGTTGTAACTGATGAGTGTATAAAAGATGATGGTGCAGATTGGCCAAAACTCACATGGATACTTGATGCTAGAAATGAGCAAAACCTTGTACCAATAAGTACGCTTCCCCTTCCCCCTGTGGAAGAATATATTCAGAAAGGGGGTCGCTTTGGATCACACAATGTGCACGAAAATAGACCAGGTCCTTCTTTTCATAGTGAGGAGATAATAATTGGATGTTTTTTTAACGCAGGCATAAGGGTTTATGATATTAAAAATCCATATCAACCAGAAACTATTGCTTACTTCGTTCCAGAGGGCCCTGAAAATTCGAGGGTGCCCTCAATCCAAATGAATGAAGTATATGCAGATGAAAATGGGATTATTTACGCAGGCGATAGGTGGGCTGGTGGGCTCTATATTCTTGAAATGGATATTTGAGGCTAGCCAAAAAAGATATTAAATGGAAGAAAACAAAGTAAATCCCGATTTTATTATTATTGGTGGTGGCAGTGCTGGATGTGTCCTAGCTAATAGATTAACTGAATGCAAAACTCATCATGTTTTGCTCATTGAGGCGGGACCAAATGATAAAGATCCATGGATACACATCCCAATTGGGTATGGAAGGAACTTTAGAAATCCAAAAATTAATTGGATGTTTAAAACAGAGCCAGGAAAAAATTGGGTAAAAAATGGGGTGCCTACCCCTCGGGGTAAAGTAATTGGTGGTTCGAGCTCAATTAATGGCATGGTTTATATGCGTGGAAACCCCGATGATTATAATTACTGGCAACAATTAGGTAATTCTGGATGGGGTTTTGATGATGTTCTGCCCTATTTCAAAAAATCTCAAAACCAGCAAAGAGGAGAGGATAATTATCATGGTACTGGGGGAGCATTATGGGTTAGTGATCCAGCAGAATTGCATCCTATTGCAAAAGCTTACATTAGTGCGGGGGTTGAAGCGGGGTATAAATATAACCCAGACTTTAACGGTGAAAGACAGGAAGGCTTTGGGCCTATTCAATGGACAACAAAAAAAGGCAGGAGGTCAAGCGCTGCTACAGCCTACTTAAATCCAGCAAAATTAAGGAACAATCTTACTGTTATTTCACAGGGTTTAGTACAACGGATTATTTTTGATGGTTCAAAAGCTGTTGGTGTTGAATATAAAGTTTTAGGAAAACGATTTGTCGTATATGCAAAAAAAGAAATTATTTTATCTGCAGGTGCCATTCAGTCACCGCAGATATTGCAGTTGTCAGGTATAGGGAAGGCAGCAGATTTAAGAAAGATTGATGTCCCTGTGATAACGGATTTGCCAGGAGTTGGAGAAAATCTCCAGGACCATGTGAATGCTCCTTTGCTCTATAAAACTAAATTATCTTTTACTGCCAATAAATTATACCATGACCCTTTTCGGAAAATAAAAGAGGGTCTTAAATATGCTTTTTTTAGGAGAGGTATGCTTGCTATGGGGGCATGTTATGCAGGGGGATATCTCACTGTTCAACCGGACTCAGCCAATCCTGATATACAGGCATTGCTTTTATTGTTTAGCACCGAAGATCTAGGGGGGGTTCCCCATAAATTTGATGGGATTACAATTAATGTAGCTTTAATGAGACCTGAAAGTCGTGGGTTTGTAAAAGCAAAAAATGCAAATATTTCTGAAGCACCTATTATTCAACCTAATTATTTAGAGGCTAAAAAGGACCGTGATACCCTAGTAGCGGGGATGCAGGAAATCAGAAAAATTATGCGCAAACCTGCCCTTCAGGAAATAATTTTATCCGAATATAGTCCTTCCTCAGATGCAGAAAGTAATGAACAATGTTTAGATTTTATTCGTGACAGAGCAAGAACATCCTATCACCCCGTTGGAACCTGTAAAATGGGGCGAGATAAAATGGCGGTTGTTGATGAGCGATTAAGAGTTAAAAAAATATCTTCTTTGAGAGTTGTAGATGCCTCAATTATGCCTACCATAACCTCTGGAAATACAAATGCACCAACGATTATGATTGCTGAGAAAGCTGCAGATGTGATTTTATCAGACTATAGGAAATAATGGTTTAGGTTTTGGATTTTAATCGTGCATACTTGAATTACAGGAGAAGCAAATGAAAACACGTCAATTAGGAGAATTAAAAGTATCTGAATTAGGTCTCGGCTGTATGGGAATGTCTGCAGTTTATGGGGAAAAAGACGATGAAGAATCCATTGCCACGATCCATCAGTCAATAGAAGCAGGATGCACGTTTCTTGATAGTTCAGATGCGTATGGTAATGGACTTAATGAAGAATTATTAGCAAAAGCTTTGGTTGGAAAAAGAGATAAAGTGATTCTCGCTACTAAATTTGGAAATTTAGGAATGATTAATCCACAGACGCCAGTTGATGGGCGTCCAGAATATGTAATTGAAGCATGCGAAAGAAGCCTAAAACGCCTAAATACGGACGTTATAGATTTATATTTCCAACATCGTGTAGACCCTAATGTACCAATTGAAGAGACATTTGGAGCAATGTCGCGCCTTGTTGAACAGGGTAAAGTTAGGTATTTAGGTATTTGTGAAGCTAGTTTTGATACCATCAAAAAAGCTCATGCCACCCATCCTATTGTTGCTGTGCAGACCGAATATTCTCTTTGGTCTAGAGATAGTGAGGAATTAATCGATGATCTTGAAGAATTAAATATTGGGTTTGTAAATTATTCCCCATTGGGAAGGGGATTTTTAACCGGTACCATAAATTCATTTGACGATTTATCAGAAAAAGATGGAAGAAGGGGGCACCCAAGATTTGCACCGGACAATATGAAAAAAAACACGCCTCTTCTGAAGGTGCTATCAGAAATGTCTGAGATTAAAGGATGCACTATGGCTCAAATCGCTATCGCTTGGACAATGGCAAAAGCTCGTCATGTTGTGCCGATACCCGGAACAAAAAAGCGCAAATATCTAAATGAAAATTTGGCTGCAGCTGATTTAAATCTGAGCGTTTCAGACATGGAGCTTTTGAATTCAAATTTTCCCACAGGCATTACAGCAGGAACAAGATACCCAGAGAAATTAATGGGGGGCTTAGGAATTTAAATAAATCATTTGTAGTAATGTTTTTTAAGCTTATAAAAAAACATAAATTAAAATTTAGCAGGGAATTTTAAATATAATGGATGCTCAAACTTTTTCTGATGTAAAAGGTTTTTTTGATGAAGAAACACATACTATTAGCTATGTAATCACTGATAAACAGACAAATAGTTGCGCGGTTTTAGATTCAGTTTTGGATTTGGATTATGCTTCAGGAAAAATTAATTATTTAAATGCTGATAAAATCATTAATTTCATAACTGAGAATAACTTAAAACTCTGTTGGTTGATAGAAACACATGTTCATGCAGACCATTTGTCTGCTGCCCCATATATTCAACAAAATCTTGGAGGCAAAATTGCTATCTCAAAGGAGATAGTGAAGGTTCAGGAAATTTTTGGGAAAGTATTTAATGCAGGTACAGAGTTTGAGCGAGACGGTAGTCAGTTTGATTTGCTCCTGGAGGACGGGGATACTTACGAGATTGGTAACTTAAGAGGAAAAGCATTGCATACCCCTGGTCATACCCCTGCCTGCATGGCGCATGTAATTGAGGATACAGTTTTTGTGGGTGACACCCTTTTTATGCCAGACGGCGGTACTGCAAGAGCTGATTTTCCCGGAGGAGACGCACGCACCCTTTTTAGGTCAATTCAGAAAATACTTGCTCTTCCAGACAATACTAGAATGTTTGTATGTCATGATTACATGCCTAATGGGAGAGAAGTTAAGTGGGAAACTACTGTTTCTGAACAAAAACAAAATAATATTCATATTGGTGGTGCAATTAATGAGGATGAATTTGTAAAATTGAGAGAAAAACGTGACTCCACTTTAGGAATGCCCAAGCTAATAATGCCTTCAATACAAGTAAATATGAGGGCAGGAAACATGCCACCATCTGAGGATAATGGAAGTACATTTTTAAAAGTCCCCATATCTGGAATAAGAGGTTAAAGATGACAATAAATTGGGAAGCATTCACTCCTGAAATGTCTTTTTTGGGAGGAACACTGATAGGATTAGCAGCTTTAATTTTGATGTTTGTAAATGGCAGAGTGATGGGTGTAAGTGGAATTTTAAGTAAATTAATTTCACCAGCTTCCTCTTTTGAGTTTGCATGGCGAATAACTTTTGTAGTTGGCATTATTTTAGCTCCAACAATATTATATTTCATAACAGGAAACACTATTCAGTTTACAGAGGTTGCTAAAGGTTGGCAGCTTTACAGTGCTGCGTTTCTTGTAGGAGTTGGTACAGCCATTGGATCTGGATGCACTTCTGGCCACGGAATATGTGGTATTTCGATGTTATCTATGCGTTCAATAATAGCAGTCACAGTGTTTCTCTCTACTGCTATTATTACTGTGTTCATAATCAGTTTAAGATAATAGGATAGGATTAATCATTATGTTGTCAATTTTTGTTTCTTTAATAGTTGGATGCATATTTGGCATTGGCCTGGCTTTTGGTGGTATGTTGGACCCGTCTAAGGTTGTTGGTTTTCTTGATATTTTTGGAGTATGGGATCCTTCACTTGCCTTTGTAATGATGGGAGGAATTATGGTAAATGCGGCAGGATACCTTATTCTTATTAGGGGGAAGAAACCTATATTTACGGAAAAATTTCATTTACCAGATAACATTTTTATAGATAGAAGATTGGTAGTTGGAAGTGCTATATTTGGAGTAGGATGGGGATTAGCTGGATTGTGTCCTGGCCCGGTTGTGGCAAGTTTGTTTTTAAATCCAAATTCTATCGTGCCGTTTTTGTTAATAATGTTAGTGGGTTTAAAGATAGGAAGTCTAGTAAAAGCAAAGTTTTAGAAACTTATAAAAAGTGTGTAACTTTGTTGAGTGAATTGTTAATTTAATTAGTTTTATACCGTGCTACATTTATTAAACTTTGAATAAAGCTAAGCCTTAAGCATGTTAAAAATATTTAATATGGCAACGACTATTTGTTTCTTGTGGGTTGAAAAAATTGTTTTTCTACTAACGCGCAAATAGCGTGTCCAGCAATAAGATGACCTTCTTGGATCTGCGGTGTGCGCATTGACGGAGTTTTAAAAATAAAATCACACATTGTATCCAATTTGCCTCTATTCAATCCCGTCATTCCTACTACAGAAATTCCCATTTTTTTTGCGGTTTCAACGGCTTTTAAAATATTCTGGGAGTTACCAGATGTTGAATATGCAAATAAAAGGTCACCTTTTCTACCCAATGCCTCTATTTGTCTCGAAAAAACCATTTCGTATCCGTAATCATTTCCTATAGCAGTTAGTATAGAGGTGTCGGTGGTTAATGCTATTGCAGGTAGCCCATTTCTCTCAATCAAAAATCTACTAACATATTCGCCAGCCATATGCTGACAATCTGCTGCACTTCCACCGTTTCCTACAAATAATAATTTATTCCCAGTTTGTAATCTATTAAGGCATTCATTGGCTATTTCAAATAGAAGTGAAAGTAGTGTAGGGTCTGAGACCATATTTAAAACACATTTGCTACTTTCATCTAAATAGTCTTTTAAAAATTCTTCAGGGCTCATTGAGATTCTTTCGCTTTAAATAAAAATTAAGATGATAGATTTTACATCTAATATCGTTATAGGACAAACTTATTTGCCTAGGTTTTTATTATAGTGGAATTTTTGAAAACTCAATTACCGTCCAAATGAAGGGTTAAAAATTTTACAAAATTAAATCAGTTTGTTTTCAAACAAATGAGTGCCCCATTTGGAAATTCCGATTGAAGGTATTAAAAAAAATAATGGAATAATGGCTTTACAATTAAAAAATTTGAGTAAAAATATTGTTTTGGATTAAAGCAAATTAGAAAGAACAAAATAATGTCAAAAGACTCAAAATATAAATTTATTCTGATTCCTCCATTTCATCTTCCTGATGAAAACGAATTTACAGTGCCGGGTTATTCAGTGCCAAAGGATAAGTCTAGAGAAGAAAGATTATTAAATGCTGATTTTGTACTTCCTCATTTGGAAGACGTTGATTGGGAACTCCACCCAGGAGCAAAACCGCCTTATGGAAATTGGTCGGTAGAAACAAGGGAAGAGTTTGCACATGCAGCAACCGCAAGAATGAGTTGTGTGAGAGAAGCCTGTGAAACAGGTAAATATAATGCTGCGATACTTTTAGGTGGAGGAGAACCAGGATTCTTGGAGTCACGAGAAATCGGAAGAGAGTTTGGTGTCGTTGTTACTGCTAATGCATTCTCTCAAATGTATCTAGCAACTATGCTTGGAGATAGTTTTTCCATAATTGATATAGAGGGCGTTCACAATGTCTATTATAGAGATCTTGTTCGGACACATCAATTGACGCACAGATGCCGCTCAATAAGGAGTATAGGATATAGTCTGCCCAGACCAGGAGATACTGACCCTGACACGCTTACTAAGCAATGCGAAGCTGTAGCAAGGGGTGAACAAAATATAGTCGTTGAGAGGGCTATAAACCAAGCAGAGGCTGCAATTGTTGAAGATGGAGCAGAGGTTATCACACTTGGTTGCTCAATGACATTTTTTCTAAAGCCACATATTGAAAAGGGATTAAAGGATAGAGGATGGGATGTTCCAGTTCTTGAGGGTTATACTTCGTCAATAGAACTTGCTAAATTAATGATTAATTTAAATGTTAATGCAAGTGGTATTACATATATGGGAGCCCGTCCGCCTAAGATGAATAGTACCTTATTTGTTTAGTGCAGGTATTTTTTAAAAATTTTAAGCGGCAATACTTTGTTCAAAAAATTTAAAATATCGCGGGTGATTTATGACTAAAAAAAATTTTATCATTTTCATGACAGATCAGCATAGCAGGAAGTTTTTGAGTTGCTATCGTAATCCAATAGTCAAGACTCCAAATCTGGATAAATTGGCGAGAAAGGGCATAATTTTTGAGAATGCTTCGACAAACTCTCCAATTTGTGTATCTGCACGTGCTTGTTTTTCCACAGGAATATATGTTCATCAAAATAAATGCTGGGATAATGCTATAGCTTATGATGGAAAAATACCGAGCTGGGGGCATTATTTGCAAAAAAATAACATAGATGTTGTTTCAATTGGTAAACTACATTTCCGCTCAGCGAATGATAAAACTGGTTTTGACGAACAAATTTTGCCAATGCATATAGCCAATGGAGTTGGGGACGTAATGGGCTCGATAAGACCTAATTTACCGGAGAGACCACAAAGTAGAAAATTTTCAGAACAAATTGGGCCTGGTGAAACTGAATACACTAAATATGACCAGAATATTTCCAGAAAAGCTGCTGAATGGCTGAAAGCTCGTTCTAAAAACAAAAAAAAAGATGATCCTTTTCTCCTCTATGTGTCTTTCATTGCCCCTCATTTTCCTCTTATTGTTCCTCATAAATATTATAATTTATATAAAGATATTGAACTTCCAAATTTTAAGAAATTTAACTCTGAGTTGGTAAATCACCCTTGGTGGATTGCATTTAACAAAAGTATAACGTTTGATAACTATTTCAGAGATGACCTTCACAGGAGAGAGGCAATAATTTCGTATCTTGGATTATGTACTTTTGTAGATCAACTTATCGGAAACGTTATAGATGAATTAGAGTCTACATCTTTACAAGATAATACTAATATTCTCTTTCTGAGTGACCATGGAGAAAACCTTGGGGCGAGAGGTCTTTGGGGGAAATCAGTAATGTATGAAGAGTCTATAGGTATACCTATGATTTTAGCAGGCAAGGGCCTCCCTAAAGGTTCGGTTGTGAAAACCCCCGTTTCTTTGATTGATGTTTTTCCATCAATACTCGACGTTTTTGGCATGAAGGAGACATACCGATATTCAGGGAATTCATTATTTGAGATTGCTAAAAAGGAAGAAGATGAAAATAGGTTAGTTTTCAGTGAATATCACGGAGCAGGGGCAGTTTCTGCAGCATTTATGCTAAGAGATGGAAAATATAAATACATTCATTATGTTAATTTTGAACCTGAACTGTATGATTTACATTCAGACCCCGAAGAACTTGTAAACCTAGCAACAAATAATAAATTTAAAGAAATCTTAAAAAATTATAAGAATAAACTTTTTAGGCTCGTCGATCCAAATGCTATAAATAATGAAGCTTTGGCTGACCAAGCAAGGCTCGTAGAGAAAAATGGTGGGATAGAAAAAGTATTGATGAAGGGTGGATTAAGCGGGACTCCAGTGCCAGGAGGTAAATCTACACGTGTTGAAATAAACACCTAAAAAGAAGTTTACCGTTTTAAATAATATTAAGTTTATTTAGATTGAAATCTTTTTTACATTGGATTTAATAAAAATATCAAAACGGACTATTCCACCTAAAATCTGATGCGAGCACTTGGGAAGTGGATTTGGAAGCGGAGATTTGGAAGGCCATTTAAGAGCGACGCGGTCGCAATCTGATTGAAGAGCTGTTTTTATGAGCTCAATTTGATCAGGATCCTCACCAACAATCGCTCGCAGTTGTCTCATTTTAGACTTAACAAGAGAGGATTTTTTTCTCGGAGGGTGCATAGGGTCTAAATAAATTACATTTGTAGAAAGTGTGGGAAGTAATTCAATTGCATCAGCATGAATTAGTTTCATGCGGGAGATAATTTCAGCAGTTCTACCACTCACGTTAGACGCTCTCCTCATTCCATCTGCAAGCAGGTCATGAATTATTTGGGAGCGTTCAATTAGCGTTACATGCGAGCCAAGAGAAGCTAGTATAAAACCATCTCTTCCAAGTCCAGCAGTGGCATCGATTATATTTGGTCTAATTCCAGATTTAATTCCCACTGCTTTGGCTATATCTTGTTTTCTTCCACCGCCAAAATTTTGTCTATAGTTAATAGAGCTACTAACAAAATCAACAATTAAAGGCTTTTTACTTATAAATGTTTGTTTATTTCTCTTCATAATACCTTTTCAAAGAATTTCTCGAAACAATCAGTTACTAAAATTACCTAAATAATTATTTTGTAAGAAAACAAAATATAAGCAATTATAGATATCCATCTAGAGGTGCAAGTACAATGACTGTTTGTGATGTCAGATAGTTTTTTAAAAAAAACTAGAGGAAGGTAGTTAGAATGCAATTCGACTATATCATCATAGGTTCTGGATCTGCAGGTTCAACGCTTGCTTATCGTCTGGGAGAAAATAAAAAATACTCTATTTTGGTTTTAGAATATGGAGGTAGTGATGCTGGACCTTTAATCCAAATGCCTGCTGCATTGTCATATCCAATGAATATGAAAAATTATGATTGGGGGTATTATACAGAACCAGAGGATATGCTTGATGGACGCTCACTTGCTTGTCCTAGAGGTAAAGTAATAGGAGGCTCAAGTTCCATAAACGGTATGATTTATGTACGAGGGCATTCCAGCGATTTTGATAATTGGGCTGAAATAGGTGCCTCTGGATGGAGTTATGCAGATGTGCTTCCTTATTTTAAAAGAATGGAAAATTCACAAATTAGTTCATCAGAATGGCGAGGAAATGATGGGCCTTTAAATGTAACGCGTGGACCCCGAAATAATCCACTTCATGTAGCATTCGTAAATGCAACTTCTCAGGCTGGATACGCACAAACAGAGGATTATAATGGATATCGACAAGAGGGCTTTGGTGCAGCGGATATGACTGTTTGGAAAGGAAGACGATGGTCTACTGCAAATGCTTATCTGCGCCCAGCATTAAAGCGTGGAAATGTAAAATTGGTTAAAGGTGCACTAGTAGATAAGATACTTTTTCACGATAACAAGGCAATTGCGGTTATCTATCATAAGTTAGGTCAGAAAATTACAGTGTCAGCAAACGCTGAAATTATTTTAGCAGCAGGATCAATAAATTCCCCTCAAATCTTGCAGAGGTCAGGAATAGGAAAAACAAAGATTCTCAAATCTGCGGGCATAAAACCCCTAATAGATTTGCCGGGGGTTGGAGCTAATCTTCAAGATCATTTAGAGGTTTATTTTCAACAAGAATGCCTGCAGCAAATTACTCTGAATAGATATTTAAATCCTGTATCTAAAGCGCTTATAGGCGCCCAGTGGTTATTATTTAAATCAGGTATAGGGGCATCAAATCAATTTGAAACGCTTGGCTTCATTCGCTCGCAAGCAGGAATACCTTATCCTGATATTCAGTTTCATTTCCTGCCTGCAGCTATCCGATATGATGGGAAAACAGCATCTGCAAAAAATGGTTTTCAGTTGCATGTTGGACCAATGCGCTCGCTCTCAAGAGGATACGTGAATATTATTTCCTCAGACCCAAAAATTGCCCCGAAAATAAAATTTAATTATATGAGCCATCCCGAAGACTGGGTTATATTTAGAAACTGTATTAAGTTAAGTCGCGAAATATTAAATATGCCTGCTATGGCGCCATTTAAAGGAACTGAGATAGCGCCAGGTGAGAAATGTACTAGTGATGCAGAAATTGATAACTTTATTAGACAGAATGCAGAAAGTGCTTATCATCCGTGTGGAACAATGCGAATGGGGAATAAAAAAGACCCAATGACAGTAGTTGATAGTGAATGCAAGGTGCGTTTCGTGGAAAGATTGCGTGTTGCTGACTCTTCTATTTTTCCAAGTATAACAAATGGAAATCTAAACGCACCTACTATCATGGTTGCTGAAAAAGCATCAGATCATATTCTTGGACGTGGAATGCTCTCACCATCTAACCTTAAAGGGTTTATTCATCCCGAATGGCAAAATAGCCAGAGATAAAGCTCACTCGAATAATACTTTTAATGTAATAGAACCAATAATAATATATTTAGAAAATCATATAATATATTTGTTAAGAAGCTGAATTATCATGTCTGCTAAAGAAGTGATTGCAAACAATGCAACAGACCTAGTGATTATAGGTGGTGGCGTTAATGGGTGTGGTATTGCTCGCGATGCTGCTGGCAGAGGCCTATCAGTAATACTTGTTGAGATGGATGATTTAGGGGGTGCGACTTCTTCTGCTTCTACTAAGTTGTTCCATGGTGGTCTTAGATACCTTGAATATTTCAGTTTTAGACTTGTCAAGGAGGCACTTACCGAGCGTGAAGTACTACTCCGATCAATGCCTCATATTAGTTGGCCAATGAGGTTTATTCTTCCTTACGATAAATTTATGAGGTTCGAATCATTTACACCTGCAACTAAATGGATCAATTATATTATGCCTTGGTCAAAGTCTAAAAGGCCTTTTTGGCTAATTAAACTTGGACTTTATCTTTATGACTCCCTGGGTGGAAGAAAAATTCTTCCTCCAACAAAATTTTTACATTTCCCAAATTCTAAAGAAGGAAGGCCCCTTAAAGCAAAATTTAAGAGAGGGTTTGAATATTCAGACTGCTGGGTTGAGGACTCACGACTTGTTATTTTGAATGCTCGAGATGCGCAAGACCGGGGCGCGACAATACTGCCAAGGGTAAAATTAATAAAGGCAGAGAGAACTAAGAATTATTGGAATTTAACATTCCAAGACCAGAAAACTAATCAAGAATGGCAGCAAAAGGCTCGTTACTTGATTAATGCAGCAGGTCCCTGGGTTGGCAGTATTTTGAAGGAGAAATTGGGTCAAATTGATATGCCATCGATAAGACTAGTTCGTGGAAGCCACCTTGTTGTCAAAAAACAATATGATCACGAAAAAGCCTATTTCTTGCAGGGGAGGGATGGTCGAATTGTATTTGCTATCCCTTATGAGCAAGACTTCACTCTAATTGGTACAACTGATGTCGATCATGATTCTGCACAAATTAAACCAGTCTGTACGGATAAAGAACGAGATTACCTGCTTGAATTTGTAAATCTTTATTTTAGTAAACCAGTTACAAAAGAAGATATTGTTTGGTCTTATTCTGGTATACGCCCGCTTTATCAAGATGGTGCCGGTGATTCGACATCTGCTACTCGCGACTATGTATTAAAAGTAGATAAGTCAGACGCACCAATATTAACAATATACGGAGGAAAAATTACCACATATCGAAAATTAGCAGAAAATGTTATGAGTAAGGTTGTTCCTTACTTCGGCCTTAACGATAAACCTTGGACAATCAATGTTGCTTTGCCGGGAGGAGATTTTAAGGTTGATGAATTTAATCTGCTGATGGAGAGAATATTAAAAGAATTTCCTTATTTATCACCAGACTGGGCAAGACGTCTTCTACGTCAATATGGTACCGAGACAAAAAAAATTTTGAATAATACTCAACAACTAAGTGATTTGGGCCGCCACTTTGGTTGTCAAATAACTGAGAGAGAATTACGCTGGTCAATAGCTAATGAGTGGACACAAAATGCAGAAGATTTTATATGGCGCCGAACAAAATTGGGACTTAAATTAACAAAAAAACAGGTAGAAGAAATTGATAATTTCATTCAGAAGGCTAAAAAAGATCTGCTTTAATGATCAAGACCTTATCAAATGAGAAGTTATTTCATTACGTGATTTGGCCAATTATCTTCGAAACTATTTATTAGTCTGGTTAATTCACTATGTGCCGCACATAAATATCGCTCGTTTTTTATATCATCCCCACTTTTTATACTAAGTGCTACAGTTGCATCCTTAAAGGTAAGTGCTCGAAACTCGTTTAAATTATTAATGGTGGGGCTAAAGAATAATCCCTCATTTCGGTAGAGTGCTCTGAAAAATAATAATTCTCCATCAGTAACGAGTAAGGTTGTATTTGCCAAAAATTGCTTAGTTGAGTTAATTCTTTCTTGTAGTGTCTCTGATGGTAAAATGACTTCATTATCTAAGCATAGATAAGCAGTCGCTTGAAGTTTTTCTTCAGCATGTACGATAGAAAAAATACAACTTAGAAAAATTGTGAGTATAAAGGGGTAAATATAATTTTTAATTAAATCCATGAATTTAATTTATCGGTTCATTTTAGAAATTAAAACTATAATATATCAATTAGCCAGACAAAATATTGGGCAGCCATAAGGCTAAAATAGGTAATGAAAAGAGAATAACTATTCGGATTAGCTCTGCAATAAAAAATGGAGAGACTCCTTTAAAAGTATCAGAGATGTCACAATTATCTGCTATAGAGGAAATCACGAAAACATTCATTCCAACTGGAGGGGTAATGAGTCCCACCTCTACAACAACAAGCGCAAGTATACCGAACCAAATCTTTAGGTCTCCCGTCGTCATGCCAAAACCAGCAGATTCTGCGGCTATATGTACGCCACCATTAAGTTCTACAAGCACTGGCCAGAAAAAAGGTATTATTAGCAGAATTATTGAAAGGCTATCTAGCAGGCAGCCAAGCAAAATCATACCTAAAAGCAGCACAATTATTACTGACATTGGCTCGAAACCAGCAACTAATATCCAATCAGAAAGAGCTTGTGGAAGACCTGTTCGGCTCATGTAAATCTTCATTAACTCTGCACCTAGTAAAATTAAATAGATCATGCCAGACAAACCAGCTGTTTCTAAAAGTGCTTCTTTAAGTTGTGTAAGATTTAATTTTTTGGTTATGTATCCAATTATTAATACAAGACCAACACCAAGAGACGCCGCTGGTGTTGGATTAAAAAACCCAGCATACATTCCTCCTAGCACGATGATAAAAACTGAGGCAACAGGAAGAATGCCTATTGTCGCTCGTATTCGCTCCTCTTTGTCAGTTTTTCTCGTTTTAGGCGCAGCATCTGGGTAAATAGCAACAAAGACTGCTATGGTTGCCAAAAATAAGCATATAGCCAACAAGCCGGGTATCAGGGCTGCAGCAAACATAGATACAATATTCACCTCTACAATTAGAGCATAAATAATTAGAACTATTGATGGTGGAATTAAAATTCCAAGAACTCCGCCTGCTGCTAAAACACCTGTTGCAAGAGAAATAGAATAATTGAATTTTAGTAATTCAGGTAATGCAACCCTCCCCATTGTGGATGCTGTTGCAATGGAGGAGCCACAAATAGCCCCAAAACCCGCGCATGCAGAAATAGCAGCCATAGCACTACCCCCGCGCAACCAACTAAGCCATGAATTAGCCGCTGCAAATAATGCGCTACTAAGACCTATTCTTGAAGCTAATGCGCCCATCAAAATAAATAGAGGAACTACAGACAAATCATAATTAGAAAACTGACCATATGCTAACGTTTTTAATTGATTAAAGATAGTACCTACACCATCTATACTCATGATACCTATGCCACCGGTGAGTATCATCGCATATGCAATTGGAATCCGTATAATAATTAGAAAAATCAGCACAAATAACGAGCTTATTCCCAAAAAAATCGGTTCTGTCATCAGCGACTCTTTAATTTATATCTGAGGGACTTATGAGAGTTAAAATCTTGTTTAAGCGTAATTAGGCTTGCTATCGCCAAGAGGCAAAGCGAAAAAATTATTGGTAAAAAAGTAATCCAAATAGGAAACTGCAAAATGGTGCTTGTATAATTGTATGCCCTCTGGTCACTCATACCTTCATACATGCGCCAGACCAAAAGTATAGAAAATAGAAAAGCCACAAAGGAGGCGACAATGCTGAGCAATAACTGAGTTTTAATATTCGCCCGTGAAGTGAAGATTTCAGCAGAAATATTGTGCTTATAGAGCTGACAGTATGGAAGAAAGCAAAATACTGCTACTGCAATACCCATCTGTGTGAGTTCAAAATCTCCTTGAAGTGGAATTAGAAAGATTCCTCCAATAATTGAAAATACATTTATGCATACAATGATTATTAGTATGAAACCACCAACCAGTGCCCAACCCGTGATCAAATTCTGCCATAATTTAGATAACAAACGAAAATAGGACATTTTGGGCCTTTGTTATTTGTTACGATAATGAGATGCTATGGCTTTTCGAGCTTTATCAACAAGTGCGTTTCCATCAATATTTTTATCGGCTACGCTATTAATCCATCTTTCAACTACGCTTGATAGAATGTTTGTAAACTGAACTGTTTCTTCTTCGGTAAGCTCGATATACGTATTTCCTGCATTAATTGCGATTTGTATTCCTTGATCTTCACCTTTTTTAAGTTTTTGCCCTATCTCAGCCCACCAGTCAGGTCCCGAGGCATCTTTGAAAATTTTCTGAATTTCTGCTGGAAGATTTTCCCACCTCGTTTTATTCATTGATGTTTGGAACAGAAGAGAACCAATGCGTTCGTTATTAAAGCCCTCAATTTGGAATTGAGTTTGATGCTGAAGTTGCAGTGCTGGAATGATTTCCCAAGGAACAAACGCACCATCAACCACACCTTTTTGAAGTGACTGTGGCAGATCAGGAACCGGCATCGCAATGGGAATTCCTCCTAATGCCTCAATGCTCCAAGCACCTGTACGTGATGGTGTTCTTATTTTTTTTCCAGCAAGATCAGTTGGTGATCGAATAGCTTTATTTCTCATATGAATAGCATTTCCTGCATGCACGCTTAAGAACATTACTTGTAAACCGGCATAATCCGGCTTCAAATCTGCTTCAAAAAGATCAAAAAGGGCAAGGTTTACAGGTTCTGGATCGTTAGTAAAAACTGTGGGAAGCTCAAAAACTTCGGAGCGTGGGAACATTCCAGGGGTATACCCATTCACAGTCCAAATAATATCTACGACACCATCCCGTGCTTGCTGAACGAGCTCAGGTGGCCTCCCACCAAGTGTCATTGAAGGGAATATCTCAATTGAGATACGGCCATTGCTATTTTTTTCAATATTATCTACCCAAGGCTGTAATATTTCTGTTTGCCAAAATGAGTTTGCCCCCAGAAAATGATGAAATTTAAATTTATATTCTTCTGCCAATACTGATTTTGAAATCAAGATCCCACAGCAAACGACTATAAAATATTTTACAAAGAGCTTTAGCCAAAAACCTAGAAATTTTGATATAGTAATCGTTTTATTTCTCACGGGCCTCTCCAAAATAAAGGTGCCTACCTAATCAAATCACATCACATTAAAGTATGATGATAATGCGCGAGTATTTTATATGCAAATTAAGGCGAGATAGCACCAAATAAATAGTTATATATATAGTTTATTTGTTCTAGCAAACAAGAAAGCATATAATTTGAATTTTGATTTTTTTGCTGAAAAAACTCTTCATCTAATATAAACAAGAAATAAATATTTTTGTGACGCGACCATTTATAAATTCTACTCGCAAAAATCCATATTTTTTAAAGTTAAAGGATTTCTTAGTATGTTTTCTCAAATAAATGCTGGTATATTGCGCGTTTGCTTGTCAACGATGATTTTTGCTTCACTTTGGCTTACAACAAGCAGTTCTGTATTTGCACAGCAGAATAGAGGCGCAATTGTGCAAGCAGAGCGTGTTGAGAAAATGACTTTACCGAATTTTACTCAAATTGGTGGGTCTGTGGTGGCTGGCGATCCTTTTTTTATTACAGCTAGCCTAACAGCAAAGATTGTTATGAAAGATTGGCAAATTGGGGACCCGGTGAAAGCTGGGGACATAATTGCTAAACAAGATACCTTTTTAATTGAACATCAGCTTCAAATTCATCGCTCAGAGCTAGAGGCAACTGAAAATGAAATTGCATCTTTAAATGAAAATCTTAAGTATGAAAAATCTCTTTTATCACTTACTCAAGAGCAACTCGTACTATTAGACCGTAGAGCTGAATTCGCTCAAAAGCTAGCTCAGAGCAACGCAATTTCATTCGAAAATTCAGAGAACGCGCAGATCGCGCTTAATGCGGCTCAACAACAATTAGTTAATCGCAATAAAACACAAAGCGAGCTTAAATATTCATTAAAGCAATTAATCGTAACTGAAGAAAGATTAAGGCTCCAAATCAAAAAGTTAGAGCAGGATCTATCGGATGCAACTCTTAAATCGCCTGTTGATGGGCAGATTATATCATTATTTTCGGAAAAAATAGGATTTGCAAGGCAAGGTGATATGATAGCTAGCATACGAACTGATGAAGGATATGGGGTAGAGTTAGATTTACCCGTTAAATATTTACCTTTTATCAATTCGGAGTCTAAGTTAAGAGCTCGTAGCCTATCAGGAGAAAACTTTATGCTTTCACTCAGGGCTATTCTTCCAGAAGAAAATAGAAGGACTGCATCTAGACTGACGAAATTAAGTTTTGATGGAGAAGTGTTGGGCAGTATTCGTGCTAACGGAGCGCAAATAAACGTTCTGGTTCCAAGCACTGAGGTCCAAGAACTGCTGGTTATCCCTCAAGATGCAGTAGTACCAGTTGCAGGTGGACATGTTGTATTTGTTTTCGATAATGGGATAGCAAAGCGTCAGGCAGTTCGTTTGGGAAGTGCTATTGATGAGCGAATTATTGTAAATTCGGGTCTGCAGGCCGGAGAGCTTGTAATAACACGCGGTAATGAGGGATTAGATGACGGCGCAGCCGTTAAGCAAGGAAAAATACCAAAACGAGATGTTCCTAATATGTCAAATGATACATCTCAGGCAGAAAAGGCCGAAGAAATCCCAACCGAACTTGCAGATGATGCAAAAAAATGGCTTCTAAAATGGCAATCAAGTCGAGGTGAGCAATCGGGAAGATTTGAATTATCTAGCAAAGCAAGCCTGTATAATGATAAGCCTGTATTGGTGACACGTAAAAATGATACTGTATATTTTGATACTGAACTTGTGTTGCCGTTTGGCATTGTAACACTCTCTTTTGAGCTTGTTTCTACACCTAATAGTATGAACGGGACTGTGATTTTAAGCGGATTGCCCAATGGTAGAGAAGTTCAAATGGATGTCAAAGGAACGGCAAATTAGGATATTTAAAAAGAGTTTAGGTATATGAACACATTTATAAAGAACGCAATTGAACGTCCTGTTGCTGTTATGGCGATCATGCTATTGATAGTTCTATTCGGAATTGTTGCTTTAAGAACTATTCCAATCCAGCTTTCGCCTGATATCGAAAAGCCAATCTATCAAATTAGAGTATCTTGGCCTGGGGCTGCACCCGAGGACGTCGACAGAGAAATCGTAAGTAGACTAGAGACAGAACTGTCTAATTTAGCCGGTGTTGAAGAAATTTTATCTAGATCATCTAATGGTTCAGCAAGGGTAACGCTCACTTATTCTTTGTTAACCGATATGGATAAAGCCCTTACAATTTTACTATCAAAACTAGCAGGAATCACAGGTCTTCCAAGTGAGTCATCGGCTCCTCAGGTGCAAACCTCTAATTCTGATGATAGTCCAATTGCCAGAATGGCATTAGTTGCGCTGGAGGGGAAAAATATAGATTTAGAAAACCTTGGAAGTTTTGTAACAACTAAAGTTGTGGACTACCTTGCGAGAACACCAGGAGTTTCGGAAATCACATATAATGGTGGCGGTAAAAAACAACTCAAGGTTATTATTGACCCTCAGAGGCTTGCCTCTTACCGCCTTTCAACTTCAATAGTGTTAGACGCCTTAAGAACCGCCACTACACTTCAATCTGTTGGAAGAGTGCAACAAGGAAAGCGCGTTTACACAGTAAGAACTGAAGCGATTGCCTACACACCTGAGACAGCATTAAATACCATTTTGAGAGCAGACTTTAACGAAAATGGACAAATTTCTCCTGTCTTATTGTCAGACGTTGCTGATGTTGAATTTGCGGTTGAAAAAAGAACCAGCTTTAGACGCCTCAATGGTCAGGACGCTATCATTATAAATGCATTGAGAGAGCCTGGTATAAATGTTGTAACAACAATGCAGACCCTATCAAGCTCAGTAAAGGACTTAAACGAAACAACTCTGAACCCGAAAGGTTTACAGCTCAACATCATTTATGATGAAACAGCATATATTCGTTCTGCAATTGACCTTGTGCAGCAGAATATTTGGATAGGCGGTATTTTAGCACTGTGTATTTTGCTCTTATTTCTGCGATCATTGTTTCCAACAATGGTAATTTTTATAGCAATCCCAGTTTCTGTAGTAGGAACATTTGTTGCAATTTCAGGCTTTGGACTTTCCATCAATGTAATATCTTTGGCAGGAATGGCATTCGCAATTGGGATGGTTGTTGACGCGTCTATTGTTTCTCTTGAAAATATATTTAGATTGCGTCAAAAGGGCGTGGATGCACCGACCGCAGCTTATCGTGGTGCACGACAGGTATGGGCACCTATTCTTGGTTCTGCTCTGACTACTGTTTTGGTTTTCGTTCCTATCATTTTGCTAGACTTGCCAGTAGGGCAGCTTTTTCGTGATATTGGTATAGCTATATCAGTATCAGTTTTGATATCAGTCATGGTGTCGGTTACTGTCATTCCAGCTTTGGCATCTAAGCTTTTGGCTGGTCGTCATGACAGATTTCAGAAAATAAAATCTATTCCAGGACTAGACCGAGTTGCAAGGTTTATAGCCTTGCTGATAGTTCAATTTGCAATATATGCAACAAAAAACCGTAAAATCGCTCTTATTACTGTAAGCAGTTTGATTACTATGAGTATTGCAGTCATTTTTTTGATGATGCCAAAATTAGATTATCTGCCAGATGGTAATGCAAATTTCATGTTAGGCAGGATATTTGTACCACCTGGTTATTCTATTGATGAGACAAAAAAAATAGCAGATAAGATGGAAGAATCTGCAAGACCACTTTGGGAAAAATCAGATAAGATGGGAGATGGTCCTGGCATAGAGCGTTTTTTCTTTGTTGCTTTTGATGGTGGTGGTTTTGCAGGGGCAACAGCGACAGATCCCGAACGTGTTACAGAATTAAGACCTATTTTGATGAGACCGGTTTTCTCGGAGCCTGGAGCACGTGCGTTTGTATTTCAGGCATCTTTATTTGGCCGTTCTGTTGGAGGTTCACGCTCAATAAATGTTGATTTAACAGGGCCTTCCTTGGCAAGTCTAGTGTCAGTTGCAAGGCAACTTACAAGAATTTTGGACGAATCCTTTCCTGTAAGTGACGGTAATCAGGTCAGAATAATTCCTAGTTTAGACTCAGGCGCTCCGCAAATACGTATTTCGCCAGATTCTGAACAACTAGCAAAAATCGGAATTACAGCTCGAGAATTTAGTTCATTAGTTGATATCCTTAACGATGGTTTGGGAATAGCAGATGTACCAATTAATGGTGAATTGGTAGAATTGATATTAACAGGAGGTAATGCAGGTGAAATGGGAATGGATGACTTGTCAGCAATGCCTGTTATAAATAGACAAGGGTTGATGGTAAGACTTGATCAAGTGGCTCAGGTTGAAATGATCAGCGCACCTCAAACAATAAGACGTTTAAATGGAAATCAGGCGTTGACGATACAAGTGAGACCACAGGAAGCGATTGCCCTTGAAACAGCAATCAGCGTCATCAACGAACAAGTATTACCCCAACTGACACAAATCGCTAAAAATAATGATGTTTCGATTGCTGTAAGTGGTGCTGCCAGCGCCCTAGAAGAAACATGGAAAGCAATGCAAGCAAATGTTTTTACTGCACTCTGTGTGATCTTTTTATTGATGGTAATACTACTTAGGTCTTTCATACTTCCTGGGATAATAATACTAGCGGTTCCTATAGCAGCAGCAGGCGGAATATTAGCTTTATACATTCTTAATATGTTTTTAAGGCAACCTCTTGATATGCTTACAATGCTCGGGTTTGTGATTTTGACAGGTATAGTTGTGAATAATGCTATTTTAATGGTTGAGCAAACATGCCTGCAGATCCGTGAGGAAAATATGGCTGTTAACGAAAGTATAATAGAGGCTACCAAAAATAGGATAAGACCTATTTTTATGTCTACTCTTACTTCTCTTTTTGGTTTGGTACCGCTTGTTATTTTTCCAGGTGCAGGTTCAGAGCTTTACAGAGGAATTGGAACGGTAGTATTTGGGGGGCTTGCCTTATCGACTGTTGCTACTTTGTTTATCGTGCCAGGACTTTTGGCACTAGCTCACAAGCAAGTTGTGGCGTCTAGTCGCAAAACACAGATAAGTGATGATTAAATAACGCTTGAAGTTTATAAAATTGAGTAAAACCATCGAACTTAGTCATATAATCAACGACTGATAGTACTTATTCTCTGTATTTACATTAGCAAGGATAAATAAGGATTGCTCTGAAGTCATTTACATTTGTTAATGTAGGTCCTGTGACAACTTGGCTACCAATTTTCTTAAAAAAGTTATGAGAGTCATTCTCTTTTAATAATTCTAAGGGAGAAACTCTAGAGTTTTCTGCATCTTTTAATGTATTAGGTGTTATGAAAGCTCCTGCTATTTCCGCTGTTCCGTCCACACCGTCGGTATCTGCCGCGAAACCAAAAATACCTTGTCTCTGTTTTAATTCTATTGCAAGAGCAAGGCAAAACTCTGCATTAGGTCCCCCAACACCATTTCCACTAGCTGTGACAGTTAATTCGCCACCTGACAGTAAAAGAACAGGTGGCTGTGTTTTCGATAAATTATCTTGGATTTGAATTGCTTGTTTTGCCTGACTAATGGCAATTTCTTTGGCTTCACCCTGAAGGTTATCTCCAAGATTAATGACTTCAAATCCAAACTCGCCGGATGCCATTTCTGAAGCTGCTTCCAATGATTGAGAGGGTGCGGCAAAAATTATATTTGTTGTCCTACTGAGACGTATATCTGTTGGTAAAATAACCGATGTCTGGGTGTTAAAATTTTCAATTTTATCTGAAGGAAAGTAAATGTTATAATCGGACAAAATTTTTAGTGCCTCTGCAGGAGTCGATTCATCACCAACTGTAGGTCCTGAGCCGATAAATTGAATATCATCTCCCGGAACGTCTGATAAAATTAAGCTTAGCATTTTTGCGGGATATGCAGCAGCTGCTAACTTTCCACCTTTTACCTTACTGAGATATTTTCTAACAAGATTGATTTTTTCAATAGGTGCTCCACTCGTTAGAAGACTATTATTGATACTCTGTTTTTCTGCTAATGTTATTATATCTGAAGGGGCACAAAGAAGAGCAGAAGCTCCACCTGAAATCAAACAAAGAACGAAGTCATTTTCATTCAAGTCATTCATTAAATCCAAAATTTTTTTTGTTGCGATAACGCCATTTTCGTCTGGAACTGGATGAGACGCCTCTATGATTTGAATCCCTTTAGTTGGCCTTCCATATCCATATCTTGTTATGATAATACCCTCACAGGCACCCCAAACAGTTTCCACCGCTTCAGCCATCCTTGCGCTCGCTTTTCCGGCTCCAACCACAATTACTTTACCCCTTGGTTTTTCTGGAAGGTAGCTGGGAACTGTAAGCATAGGATCTGCAACAGAGACTGCATGATCATAAAGCTTATGAAGAATGCGTATTGGTTTAGGCGTTATCTGTAGATTCATATCCACACTATTAAATAAGGTTTTTCTTTATTCGAGATATGGGTAACATCACTCGAAATGGATTTAAAATATATCACACGTCATTTTTTTAACTATTCAAAAAATATCTGATTCCTCTCCATATGACCCCGTTAGACAGTCTATTTTAAGGCCTGACTGGTTGAAAAACCTAACTCTGATTATGAGTATTTAAGTTGAAGATAAAACATTGGATAAATTCACTACCCTTTCAATTATAGACCTCTACCCAGCAAAGCTGTATGTTGTTTTTGTTGTGGTGTAAAAGTCAATCGCAGCACGTCCTTGCTCTCTTGAGCCATAAGATGAGTTTTTACGACCGCCAAATGGTACATGATAATCAACGCCAGCAGTTGGTAAATTTACCATTGCCATGCCAGCTTCTGATAAACGTTTGAATTCTCTTGCATAATATAATGATCGGGTGCAAATCGCGGATGAAAGTCCAAATTCTGTGTCATTTGCGGTTGCGACTGCCTCTTCAAAATCACCAACTTTTATTATTGAAGCAACTGGCCCAAAGATTTCTTCTCGTGAACTGCGCATCTTGTTGTTTGCATTTAAGAACACACCTGGTCTTTGAAAATAACCAGTGTTCCTTTCCGCTAAATGCTGGCCGCTAACTACTTCACATCCTTCATTGCGTGCTATTTCAACATAGGATAAATTTGACTTGAGTTGTGTGTCTGAGACGACTGGTCCTATTTGTGTTTTAGGATCCAGAGCAGGTCCAACAGAAAGTTTGTCCATTTCTGAAACAAAACGCTCAACAAAGGCATCGTAAATTTTTTCATGTACGATTACTCTTGAAGAAGCAGTGCATCTCTGGCCAGTTTGGTAGAAGGCACCGTTAATTGTGACAGGGATCGCGATATCTAAGTCAGCATCTTCCATAATCACCATCGGATTTTTACCACCCATTTCCATTTGAATCTTCTTCATATGCTGTATAGCACCTTGTGCTATTTTTCGCCCTGTTGGAACAGAACCAGTAAACGAAATCCCAGCCACTGCTGGATGAGACACTAAAGTTTCACCCACGGCTTCACCTTTCGCGACCAGCAAATTAAAGACACCAGCTGGTAAGCCCGCTTCTTCCATTATTTTAGTCAAGTGATAAGCACTCGCCGGTGTAATCTCTGAAGGTTTTAAAACCACGGTATTTCCGTGAGCAAGAGCTGGTGCAATCTTCCATGCTGGAATGGCAATTGGGAAATTCCATGGTGTAATAAGGACTGTAACACCAATGGGCTCTCTTACGATTTCGACATCTATATTTGGGCGTGTTGAAAGATTTTGCTCGCCAGTACGCCTTAAAGCTTCAGCTGCATAAAATTGAAAAAACTGACCAGCACGAAATGCTTCACCTTTGGCTTCAGCAAGTGTTTTTCCTTCTTCCCTGGCTAAAATTTCTCCAAGTTCATCCTGTCTCGTTATAATAATACGTCCAATATTGTCCAAAATATCGAACCTTGTTTGTGGGTTTGTGTTCTTCCAACTGGAAAGGGCTGCATGCGCCGCATCAATAGCTTGGATAGCTTGATTAGAATCTGCAAGAGCGTGATTGGCTATCACATCTCCAAGGTCAGAGGGATTGATATTTGAAATTTCTGATGTTCCTTCTACCCATTCACCACCAATATAATTAAGCAATAAACTCTCAGCCATGATTT
Organism: Alphaproteobacteria bacterium; assembly: GCA_012269555.1. Classification (GTDB taxonomy): domain Bacteria; phylum Pseudomonadota; class Alphaproteobacteria; order Puniceispirillales; family Puniceispirillaceae; genus UBA5951. The sequence goes on along the minus strand of JAAXKA010000088.1, from coordinate 79,735 downwards.
CGAACTCCTCATTATGAATGTAAAACTTTTATTTTGAATACTTTGATAACGTTTGCATAGCAGTTTCAACACCACCTCTTTGATGAGGAATACCAGCTAACGATAACCCCATTTCCACGCCGCTCAGAGTACCCAGTAGCATTAGGTCGTTGAAATCTCCGAGATGACCTATTCTGAAAACTTTTCCAGCAAGTTTAGATAATCCATTTCCAAGCGACATATTGAAATTTGTTAATACAATTTCTCGAAATTTATCAGCATCATAGCCATCTGGAAGCATAACTGCTGTTAAAGAGCTAGAATAGTTTTCAGGGTTTTGACATAGTACCTCGAGTCCCCATGCCTGCACTGCATCTCGTGTTGTTTTTGCATGACGGTCATGACGAGCGAAAACGGCATCCAACCCTTCTTCGTGCAGCATCTCAATAGCCACTTCCAAACCATATAACAAATTTGTGGCAGGAGTGTATGGAAATGCACCATTTTTGTTAGCTTGAATTTGTTCGCTCCAATCCCAATAGGAGCGAGCCATGCCCCCTTTTTTAGAGATTTCAAGAGCTTTTTGAGACAGGGCATTAAAGGAGAGACCTGGTGGTAACAATAGTCCTTTTTGTGAACCTGCAACTGTTACATCCACTCCCCATTCATCATGCCTATAATCTATAGAGGCTAGAGAAGAAATTGTATCTACCATAAGTAAAGCCGGATGATTAAGCTCATCTATAATTTTGCGGATTTTTGCTATGGGCGAGGTGCATCCGGTAGAGGTCTCATTATGCACTACACATACGGCCTTTATTTTATGAGATGTATCTTTTGAGAGTCGTACAGCAAGTTCTTCAGGGCTTGCTCCGCTTCGCCAATCCGTTTCTAGAAACTCAGTCAAAACACCAAGTTTATTTGCCATGTTACGCCACAGACTTGCGAAATGGCCTGTTTCTACCATCAAGACATGATCACCGCTTTGAAGTGTGTTCACAAGAGCGGCTTCCCATGCGCCTGTTCCTGAGGCAGGGAATATTACAACGTCAGAACTAGTTTTAAAAATTGACTTTATTCCATTAAGACATTTTCGAGCTAAAGCAGCGAATTCTGGGCCTCGATGGTCAATGGTTGGTTTGTCCATCGCCCGAAGCACTCTGTCAGGAACATTAGTCGGGCCGGGTATTTGCAGAAAATGACGACCTGTTTGAAATTGATGGGTTGGCACAATGGGCTCCTAATTTTCTTATTATCTTATAAGATGAAATAAACTGGGATTGAAAAAAACAATATGAGGAGTATTTTAAAGCTAGAAATTAGATTTGTATATGTTAAACGCAGGTTTTTTTATATGGCAGATGGTAACATCCCTATCCAAATAGATGAATTAGCAAATATGATTGAAGGAGAATTCCTAGATAGTGAATTTGATAGGGGTAGATACGCAACTGATGCTTCCATTTATCAGATGATGCCCCATGCCGTAGTGTTACCAAAAAATATAGATGATATCGTAAAACTTATTGCGTTTTGCAGAAAAACAAAGACGGCTATACTTCCCCGTGGCGGTGGGACATCGCAATGTGGTCAAACAGTTAACAAAGCTATTGTTGTTGATAATACTAAATATTTAAACAAATTAATCTCGGTTGATTTGAGTGAGAATAGTTGTGTTGTTGAACCTGGTATTGTTTTAGACGATTTAAACAAGCATCTTCGTGCACATGGGTTATGGTTTCCTGTAGATGTTTCTACTTCTAGTAGAGCAACTATTGGAGGTATGACGGCTAATAATAGTTGTGGTGGGCGTTCCATACGATATGGAATTATGAGAGATAATGTATTATCAATAGATGCTATTCTCGCAGATGGGACAGCAGTTACATTTGGCCCTGAAGATGAGAGTGTCATGCCTGATGAGATGCGTGAATATCTTCTAAATCTTGGAAAGAATAATAGTAATCTTATTGATGAGCGTTTTCCAAAAGTTCTGCGTAGAGTTGGCGGTTATAATCTGGATGCAATAGTACCAGATGCTATGTCAGCAAGGCCGGAAGGAAGGCAGGGCGATGGGATAAATTTTGCTCACTTGCTGCTTGGTTCTGAGGGCACCCTCTCTTATTTTACATCCATTAAGCTTAAATTATCACCTTTGCCTGCGCAGAAACTAATGGGTATTTGTCACTTTCCAAGCTTCTACAAAGCGATGGATGCAACTCAGCATTTAATCAAATTAAATCCAGTTGCTATTGAATTAGTTGATGACACTATGCTTTCTCTGGCTCGTTCAATTCCAATGTTCCAGCCAATTATCAGTGAAGTCGTTATTGGGAATCCAAAAGCATTACTGATTGTGGAATTTGCAGAAGATGAAAGAGATGAAAATTTAAATAGGCTTAAAAAGCTTCAAATAGCAATGACAGATTTAGGCTTTGGATGGGAAAATTCGGAGGAATGGCAAGGTGGCGTGGTACATGTAGAAGATGCACACCAGCAAGCACGAGTATCAGAGATGCGAAAATCTGGTCTCAATATCATGATGTCGATGAAACAAGATGCAAAACCAGTCTCTTTTGTGGAGGATTGCGCTGTTGAACTTGAACACCTTGCAGAATACACAGATAAGTTAACAAAGATTTTTAAAAAATACGATACGGTTGGAACATGGTATGCGCATGCATCTGTCGGATGTCTGCATGTGCGCCCAGTTTTAAGTATGAAGAAAACAGATGATGTCAAAGCTATGCGAGCCATTGCAGAAGAGGCGTTTGAACTAGTAAAGCAATATGGTGGTTCCCATTCCGGGGAGCATGGAGATGGTATTTTACGCTCTGAATTCAACGAGACGATGTTCGGCCCTGAAATGGTGAGCTTGTTTGTTCAATTAAAACAGTTTTTTGATCCTGTAGGAATTTTAAATCCTAACAAAATTGTTGATGCACCAAAAATGGATGACAGGTCGTTATTCCGATTTGCACCCGGTTATCAAGCAGATGATCTGCCAGTGATATTTGACTGGTCACCATGGCCTGGTAAATCAGGCGGTCTGCAAGGTGCAATAGAAATGTGCAATAATAATGGCGCTTGTAGAAAGCTAGAAGGAGGGGTCATGTGCCCATCCTATCGCGTTACTAGAGAGGAGAGAGACTCTACAAGAGGCAGAGCAAATAGCCTACGGCTCGCTTTGTCTGGTCAACTAGGCCCGAATGCACTCATTGGCGATGAAATGGAAGAAACTCTAAAATATTGTGTTTCTTGTAAGGCCTGCAAGAGGGAGTGTCCAACATCTGTTGATATGGCTAAAATGAAATTAGAAATAATAGCCATGCGAGCTGCAACTAAAGGGGTTTCCTTTAGAGATAAGCTTATTGGATATTTGCCAGATTATGCTCCTATTGCATCGAGGTTATCTTTTTTTCTGAATCTACGAAATAAATGGTCCTTATTTTCCTATATTTTAGAGAAAATAACTGGCTTTACATCAAAACGTGAGTTACCTCAATGGCGTAAAGATTATTTCAGAGATATTGAAGTTTCAAGAGTTTTACCAAAACAAGATGAAGCCCATAACAAGATGCCTGTTATTTTGTTTGTTGATACTTTCAACCGATATTTTGAACCTGAAATAATAAGGTCTGCAGCCAAGGTATTGAAGGCCGCTGGATATCACGTTTTTATTCCTACAAATCCAAATGATAAGCCTCTGTGTTGTGGGCGAACTTATTTATCTGGTGGATTGATAAAACAAGCAAAACAAAAAGCACAAACTCTCATCTCCACACTAGCGCCATTCGCGGAGCAACAAATTCCGATTGTTGGATTAGAGCCCTCTTGCTTGCTGGCGCTCAGAGATGAATTACCCTCATTATTACCAACAACACAGGCAAAGCAAATAGCGAGCATGGCACTAACTTTTGAGGAGTTATTAGCGAAAGATAAGCCAAACCTACAGCTTGTAAAACACGCAAAAGCCTATTTACATAGCCATTGTCATCAAAAGGCTTTTGACGTAGTAAGGCCAATAGAAGAGGTTTTAAGAATGATAGAAGGGCTCGATGTTGAAAAAATCGATAGCAGTTGCTGTGGAATGGCTGGTGCGTTTGGATATGATGCTTCAACTTATGATCTATCCATGCTTATGGCAGAAGAAAATTTGCTACCTAAGGTAAGGGAAAGCAAAGGTAGCGATATTATCATAGCAGATGGCACTTCTTGTAGATGTCAAATTGAACACGGAGCCTCCAGAAAAGCATTACACGTCGCACAACTATTGGACCAATCCCTGTTAGTAAATTAGTTTAAAAAAAGAACAGATTATTTACCGTTATTTAATTTTTTCCAAATTCTATTGGGAGTTGCTGGCATCTCCACAGCGTCACTTCCCGCGGACTTCAGTGCATCTTGAATAGCACTTAATGTTGCAGCAAGTGCTCCAACGGTTCCAGATTCACCAACACCTTTGGCACCAAGGGGATTTATCTTGGTTTTGACGGGGTAGGTTTTAATCCTAAACTTTGGAAAATCGGAGGCTATTGGCATTTGATAGTCCATAAATGAACCCGTTGATAGTTGCCCAGTTTCATCATAAATAAGGGATTCCCCTAACGCCTGGCTAATGCCTTGCACGATACCACCTAGAATTTGGCCTTCAATCAAAATTGGAAATAAAGCTGTTCCAACATCTTCTACCGCAACATAATCCTGCAAAAAACATTTTCCAGTTGACCTATCAATTTCTACTTCACAAATATGACATCCATTAGGATAAGTCGGCGCAGAAGGAGTAAATTCTCCTAAAATATCAATGCCATCGGGTTGATTGCTATATTGCGCGATTTCAGACCAATCAAGAGAGCTATTCGGATTATTCTGATTGTAGAAATTTCCTTTTTCATAATGAATATTTGAGATATCACATTTCAGAACATCGGCAGCGATTTCATTACCCGCTTTAATCAACTTTTCAGAAGCATTAATAGCAGCCGAACCACCAGTAATAGTTGCAGATGAACCACCACTTCCCCGACCGCTTGGTAGATAATCTGTATCACCTTGAACATAATGTATCTTATCGGCATTAATGTTTAGTACATCTGCGACAATAGCAGGAAAGCTTGTCTCAAGGCCCTGACCAACAGACATGCTTCCAGGTGCAATTGTAATAATGCCGTGTTTGGATACCCTTAGCCTTGCTAATTCCTTTATCTTCATCCCAAATGGCCCGCCTGCAACTTCAATGTGGGTTGCTATCCCAATACCCCTAATTCTGCCTCTCTTTTGTGACTCAATGCGCCTTTTATCAAAATTATGATAATCTGAAAGTAATAATGCCTCCTCTAGGATTGTTGGAAAATCTCCACTATCATAATTAAACATTAAACTAGTTTGGTAGGGCATCATATTTGGTTTGATAAAATTTCTAGCACGCAATTCTGCTCTATCTATTCCTATAACTCTGGCGGCTTGGTCTATTGCGCTTTCTATCATAAAGGTTGCCTCTGGTCTTCCGGCACCTCTATATGGAGAAATTGGCATTGTATTGGAGTAGCTAAAACGAAGCTCTGCTGCTATGCAAGGTATTACGTATTGTCCCGCGATACCACCCAAATTATTTAGCATACTAAAGGAACGTTTCGATATATACGCGCCAATATCTATATCAAGCGATACTGAAAAACTGGTGAATTTTCCTTTACTATCTAATCCAAGGCGTGCTTGTCCATGCATTGCTCGCGCATGCTCGTCGCTAATAAATGCCTCGCTACGACTAGCAGACCAACAAAGGGTTCGTTTAAGTTTACGGCTTGCCCAAATGATCGCTGCATCCTCGCGGTAAAGGGTACCTTTCATTCCAAAGGAGCCACCAACGTCTGGAGCGATTACTTGAATGTCAGTAGTTTCAAGAGAGAAAGTCTGCATTATTTCTGCGCGCAATGCGAACGGATTTTGAGTGCTAGTAGTAAAAATTGACTTGCCCTTTTTAGTAGTCTCGCACAAAGCTATGCGAGGCTCCATGGCAACTGCTGTAATTCTTGAAATATGAATTGGCACTGTGATTAGATAGGCAGAGATTTTCTCAGCTTTTTCCACTTCGCTAAAATCGCCAACATGATGATAAGAGGCACAATTGTCATGTGCTTCTGGCCAAACAGGTTGGCTATCAATATCTTTGCCGCTCAAAAAGGCACTATCACTATCATTGTAATTAAAATTAATTGCCTCAATAGCGTCGTCTGCCTGCTCAGTTGTCTCTGCTATGACCATTGCAACAGGTTCGCCAAGATGTTTGATTTCATAACTATTTAAGATAGGCCTGAGTGGTTTCACGATAGTGCCACCATCATCACGCGCTGGGTTTGATGTATCCAACATATGTGTGATGCCATCAGATGCCATATCCTCCGCTGTGAAAATACAAACCACCCCAGGTAGTGTTTTAGCGGTACTAATATCTATGGAAAGTATATTCCCACGTGCAATTGGAGTGCGTAAAAACTTAACAACCAATGCCTTTGATGGTTTTATATTTGCAGTAAATTTGCCCTTGCCAGTAATCAGCCGATAATCTTCGAGACGTGCCATAGTTAACATCTTTTTGAAAATAATTTAAAATAAGTATTCTTTACATAGCATTGTTTTACTTTTGCCTACTAGTCAGAATTTTGCATTTTAAAAATTGAGAATTTTTTATAGGCAATAATTGTTTTGAATATAAAAATATCAAATAAAGGACCATAGATGTCCAGAAAGGCAAACAGCTAGAATCATTAACCAGATTGGAATCTTGCCAAATAATAACAGCATGTAAAGTATTAGTACAATAGCTATATCAATCCAGCTTTTAATACTCAAAATAAGAATAGGGTTTATAAGAGCAGCAAGTAATAGTCCAACAACAACTGCGTTTACTCCATATAAACTGGATTGTATATACTGATTACCTCTTATATTTTCCCAGATGGGAATAACTGCAAGAACAAGAAGAATTGCTGGTAGAAAAATGATTATAAGGCAAAATATGCCAGACATCCATTCTGGCCAACCTGTTGGCAGAAGAACACCTAAATAGGCAGCAAAGGTAAAAAGTGGTCCTGGAATAGCTTGAACAATTCCGTATCCTGCCATAAAGTCAGCATGGCTCATGAGACCGTTTGGAACCAGTTGAGATTGAAGTAACGGCAGAACTACATGGCCACCGCCAAAGACTAATGCGCCAGACTGGAAAAATATAGTTACTATCTCTATAATTAAAGAATTATGAATGAACCCCAAAACTGGCAGACCAAGTAATATAATTAAGAATAAAGCTCCAGAAAATAGACCAATTATTTTTAAAAAAGGGATAGAGGTATAATTTTCCTCGCGCTTTTCTGTTGTCTCAATATTAGCAACATTGTAATGATTTATAACTATGCCAGCTATTACACCGGCGCCTAAAATGAACAATTGCATGAAAGCCGAAGGACTAATCACTAAAATAAATGTAGCAAATAAGGATAAAATTCTTCTTGTCCAATCAGGCGTAAGTGATTTTGCCATTGATATAACTGCCTGTAAAACAATAGCGGCAGCAAATAATTTTAGCATATGTAAAACGCTGGAAATACTTGTCTCGTCAAATATCAGAATGCCATAACCGGCAGCAATCATAATCATCATGGAGGGTAATGTAAAACCGAGCCAGGCAGCAAAAGCTTGGGAAATACCACCGCATTTGAGACCAATTGACATGCCGACTTGACTTGAAGTTGGCCCTGGTAAAAACTGACATAAGCTTACGATTTCAGCATATTCCTTGGCCGTTAACCATTTTTTTTGTTCAACAAACATATTAAAGAAAAATCCAATATGGGCAGTTGGACCACCAAAGCAAGTCAATCCTAATTTAAAAAACACCCAGAACATATTTAAAGGATTAATTTCGGGTAATGGGTTTTTGGCTATAGTAGGATGTTTATTTTTTTTGATTTTAGAAGATTTTGATGACATTAATTGACTTTAAGAATATTTACCTATTTGTATATTTCTTTTTACTATGATTTTATTTAATGGAGCCTGCAAGCTAGAACAGGTCCTTTCCACATTTTAACGAATGTCTGGTTGAATGAGAAAGACAAAAAATTAAATGTTTTCTGCATCAGAAATATTATCAAAAATACGTCTAGGACAGTTAACAGCATTAGAAGTTACCCATGCTTGCTTAAATTCAATTTATTCAACAGATAACGAATTAATGGCATGGGCTCATGTGAATAGAGATTTTGCAATAGAGAGGGCTAAAAACTTAGATAAACTTCAATCTGAAGGCAAAACTATTGGCAGATTGCATGGTATTCCCATTGGAATCAAAGATATTATAGACATTGCTGGTATCCCAACAACATGTGGTTCACCAATTCTTTTGGGGAGTATTCCTGATAACTCAGCTCGAATTATTCAATTATTAGAAGCTGAGGGCGCCGTAATAATTGGTAAAACAGTCACGACTGAATTTGCATTTATGAATCCATCCAAAACAAAGAACCCTCATAATCTTGATTATAGTCCAGGTGGGTCCTCCGCTGGTTCTGCCGCAGCTGTCGCAGCAGGTCACGTTCCCATTACTGTTGGCAGTCAAACAAATGGCTCAGTTATAAGACCTGCCTCTTTTTGTGGTGTTTTTGGGCTAAAACCAAGTGCTGGCATAATACCACGTGTGGGTGTATTAGAAACATCAGATTTGCTGGACCAGATTGGTGTTTTTGCAAATCACATAGAGGATTTAACTCTAATATGCGATGTGCTTGCACAATATGATAACCGTGACCCTCAGAGTTTTTCTAGCTCTCGGCCCATTTTTCAAAATGGATTAAACTTAAAAAAGAGAGCTGATCCAATATTTGGTTTAGTATCCTTTGATTACATGGATAATTTAGACGCCGATATGAAAGCCGGTTTTGATAAATTAGTATCATCTTTAGGAAACCGTGTTCAAAAAATTGATGCAAGACCTTTCACGAGCACGTTCTTGGATGCACATAAAATTATTCATGAATTTCAAATTTTTCAAAATTTGGGTCACTATTTAAAGTCAAACAGTAATGATTTAAGCGCCCCAATTTTAGAAGCGTTAGAGCGTGCATCAATCATTCAGAATGATGAATTTAGAAAAGCAGTCATGGTAAGAAATGAAGCGAGTAAGTTTTTTGAAAATTTATTTTCAAGATTTGATGTTATTGTTACCCCATCCGCGTTGGGAAAGGCCCCGTTACTATCAGAAAGTACAACAGGTAATCCTGTTTGTTGCACAATTTGGTCATTAACAGGTCTTCCCTGTATTAATCTGCCTCTTTTATTAGGAGAGAATGAACTGCCACTAGGCATACAGCTCGTCGGGAATTACACAGCTGACGAAAAATTAATATATACAGCAAATTGGCTACTAAATTTCATAAAAAAGGAAAATCACGGTAATAGTCATTTATCAGATAAATAGCTCGTTCAAAATCAGCTATTTATTTGGTTTTTAGGTTAACTCAGGAATGGATAATTCATCTGCAATTTGTTTGAGCTTGGAAAATAATGGTGCTGGTATTTCAATTCCTAAAGACGTTCTCTTTTTAATTGTTTTGGCTAAATTCTCCCCAGGAAGCCGGATTTCAGATATGCCTGGCAACTTTTCAGAGGATTTCATTTCTTTCCATACATTGTCTATCTGTGATTTAAATTGTTCAAGGTCCATAAATGCCTCTATATCCAATGCAATTATAAAGTGACCTGTATTAGTAATAGTTTTGTGATCAGAGTTAAAATCAATAACGTCTTTGCCAAAAGCTGCATTATTTAAAGTGCCCGCTAAAATGCCAAAAATTAGGGACAACCCATATCCCTTGGGGCCTCCTATAGGAAGTAAAAAACCGTCCTTCGATTTTGAAGGATCGGTTAAAGGGTTTCCTTGTTTGTCAATCATCCATCCCTCTGGCATCTTTTCGCCTGATTGAAGCAATGTTTTAACTTTTCCATACGCAGCAACTGTGGTTGCCATATCAAGAATGATTGGAGGATTTACACCAGATGGAATAGCGATAGATATAGGATTCGTGCTTAATAACAGATCAGTTCCACCCCATGGTGGCATATGATTTGCGCTTCCAACTGCTACATAAATTCCAATCAGGCCATTATCAAGAACGTATTTAGTATACAATGCCGCTGGACCAGCATGATTTGACATTCTTGCGCCAACCCAAGATACTCCGGTTCGCCGTGCCTTCTTAATAGCAATGTCAGCCGCATGACGCATCACCAGATGGCCAATTCCGTTATCACCGTCAATTAGAGCAGTTGCAGTTCTTTGAGATAATATCTTAAATTTTGGTTTTGGATTCATTCCGCCTTCCTGTAGTCTTTTAATATATTGAGGAAGTCTGAAAATACCGTGACCATCTTGACCTGATATATCTGCTTGTACCATCAAGTCTGCTGTTATTTCAGCATTTTTTTTTGTAAAACCTGTCGCTAATAATGCTGATTTGATAAATAAAAAAAGGCTCTGTGGTGATATTACATATTTCATAAAAAGTTACCCTAATACTCAATGCTTACTATGTTAACATTAAATTTTTGCATGCATATTTTGTTAAAGCTCAAATTCTTATGTATTTATATAGATGTGCTTTCATCTAGACAGTAACTCGAAGAATGTGTCAAATAAGGAATCAGAGCGATGGACTTTTGCTTGCCCATAAAGCTAGCAGCATTCCCTTGAGAAGGATAGGAAGATTAGATGAAGTTTGGCGAAAAACCTATTAGCAAATGTATAGGGGATTTGTTGGTACATTCTGTAAAATTACCTGATGGAAAATTACCTAAGGGTACAAGCTTATCAAAAGCTCATATTCAAAAACTTCGTTCAGTGGGAATTACTTCTTTATTAGTTGCGAGTCTTGAAGAAGGAGATGTTGATGAAAATTTGGCTGCGAAATTACTTTCAAACGCATTTAAAAAAACAGGTTTCCAGCTATCCGTTCCAGCAACTGGGAGAGTAAATTTTATCGCAGAGAAATTAAGTATTGCAAGATTAGATGTTGAAAAAATAAAACGTCTTAATGAAATTGACGAAGCAATTACGTTTGCCACGGTTCTTCCTGACCAACTACTTGTAAAAGGTCAGATGGTAGCCACATTGAAGATTATACCATATGCTGTGTCACAAAACTCCATCGATGAGGCATTAAAACTTATTGCCAGTGGTGTTCTTTTGTCATGTCAAAATCTTATTTCCCTTAATTTTAGCCTTATACAAACAAAGTTTGAAGACACGAAGTCATCGATATTAATTGCAACTGAAAATGTTACCAGGGCGAGATTGGCACAATTAGAATGTTCTCTTGTAGATTGTCAGATTGTCGATCACACTTCTATGGATGTTAGCAAGGCTATGATTAGGGCAAGAGAGCAGGGCGCTCAAGCATTCTTGCTATGTGGAGCATCGGCCATAGCAGATAGGTTGGATGTTCTGCCGGAAGCCCTTAGATTGGTTGGGGGTGAGATAATTCATATCGGTCTTCCTGTTGATCCAGGTAATCTCTCTATGGTTGGAGAATGGGATGGTATGATTGTACTTGGAATGCCTGGCTGTGCTCGGTCTTCAAAATTAAATGGACTTGATTGGTTACTTCAAAAAACACTTGCTGGGGTTAAGTTAGATAAATCGGAATTATCTGGTATGGCCGTTGGGGGCCTACTTGCAGATATAGCGTCTCGACCTTTGCCGAGAAAGTTAATTCATAAAAATAGTTCTACAGAAAACAAGATTGCAGGCATTATTCTCGCAGCAGGCAGCTCAACTCGGATGGGTGTCGAGAATAAACTGCTTCTTCCATTAAATAATGGCATGACAATGATAAGTTGGATTGTAAAAACTTTTCTTAATTCAAAAATTAATAATTTATTTGTCGTTACAGGATTCCAAGAAAAACTGGTAAGGCGAGAACTTACAGGACTCAATGTTAAATTTATCCATAATCCAAGCTATAAGACAGGTCAAGCAAGCTCAGTTACGGCTGCTATTGAAAATCTGCCTGAACAGTATGACTCGGCTTTAATTGGCTTAGCAGATATGCCATTTGTCACAGCTGAATTAATTGACCGGCTCATAGAGTCACATAATTTATTGCCAAAGCCAGAAACTCGAATAACACTACCACTTATAAATGGAGAGCGTTCAAACCCAGTGATTTGGGGAAAAGCGTTTTTTGATGAATTACAGAATATATCGGGTGACCAGGGAGGCAGACAAATTCTTTCAGCATATTTGTCAGCAATTAATGGTGTTAGTTGGGAAAAAATGCAGATAGCAGAAGACATCGACATTCCAGAGGATAGGAATAAACTATCTTCAATTCATTGAAAACAAAAAAGAACTACTATCTTTGTTAATTTATAGTTCAAAAATAGATTTATGTGTTCAGTTGTTCTCGAGAAGATTAAAAGGTATATCACCGAATTGTTCTCGTGCGTCATTATATAAAGGTGCTATTTTTTCTTTGAATAGTGTAGTTTCCTCAACTGTAAGACTATGTATTTGACCTGCAGCATCGAGGATTAATTTTTCTGCCTCTTTCACATCCGTTTCTATTTGATTTCGTTGCCAATGAATGGCCTCCTCTGCGGATGCTATAATTGCTTGTTTTAACTGCTCAGGCCAATTATAAAATTGGGTTCTGTTGCACATTATCGCCCGTGAAATATAGAAGTGATTCGAAACTGTATGATATTTATGATATTGATGCACGCCATATGTGGTTGTATTTGTGTACGGATTTTCCTGTGCATCAAGCGCACCATTTTGAATATCGCTAATTGCTTGGGTGAGATCCATTCGCATTGGCAATGCACCCAAAAGTTCAAAGAAACGGGAATGAACTTCACTTGGCAAAACTCTTATTTTCATGCCCTTCATATCATCAGGCTTTTTGATCATGTGAGAAGAATTTGATATCTGGCGAAAACCGTTTTCCAAATAGCCAAGTATTTTGTAATTTTTCCTATCTTCTATTTTATTGGTAAGGTATTGACCAAGTTTTCCATCCATAGCGCTTCTGGCATGAGCATTATCTCTAAATAAAAAGGGAAGGTCTACAAAACCTAGTTCCGGCACATCATCAGTTAGATAACTAGTTGACTGATAGGTTACAGTTAAGATGCCTTGATCTGTCATCCATAATATATCTTCAGATTTATAGCCAAGGTCCATAACATTATAAACATATTGTACGTCTACTAAATCAGGGAATTGCTTTACAATTTTGTTTCCCATAATTTTAAGAGACTTTGAAAATGAAGTATGTTCAGGCCCATAGCCTGCAAAAATAATTTGAAATTTTTTCATGTTCTTAACCTTTACATTACCCTGGTAGCTAAGCTCTATAGTCAATTAGGATTATTGTAACAAACAAATTGGCAACATTCAGTTTTATTCTTGCTTGCAATTGTTTAACGTAGTTCCATCATATGCAATAATACCTCAATTTATTCTCTGACTTTACTCATTTTATTGGCTTTATATGATATAATATTATTTAAAATTATTATTAGGAGGAAATAAATGCATTGGACAGTTTATTTATCTGGAGAAATTCACACTGATTGGCGTGATATAATCGAGGCACAGGCTGCAGCAGCAGAACTTCCTGTTTCATTTACCTCTCCTGTAACAGACCATGGAGCTTCTGATGACTGTGGTGTAAAAATTATGGGTTCAGAGGACTCTAAATTCTGGCATGACCATAAAGGAGCAAAACTTAATGCCATCAGAACGCGCACGCACTTGGAGCAGGCTGACATTGTTGTAGTTCGATTTGGAGACAAGTACAAACAATGGAATGCTGCTTTTGATGCTGGATATGCTGCGGCTCTTGGCAAACCTCTTATAGTGATGCATGGTCCTGAACATCAGCACGCACTTAAGGAAATTGATGGCGCAGCGTTAGCGGTAGTCGATACTCCAGAGCAAATTACTAAAATTCTCAACTATGTAATAAATGGTGCTTTGTGAGTAACATAAACAATGTGTTATTGCATAATTAGTTTCAAAAAACCAAGGAGTTATAATGGCGATAAGGTATATTAAAGAAGGTAAATCGGCTTTAGAGCGATCCGAAGATGATGCTAAGGTTCGCCAAATTGTAGAGGTAACACTTAAAGATATTGAAGCCAGGGGAGATGCTGCTGTTCGAGAGCTTGCAGAAAAATTTGATGATTATTCTCCTGATTCGTATCGTCTGTCTGAAAGCGAAATTCAAAAGCTGATTTCAGAAGTATCAGAGAGAGATTTAGAAGATATAAAATTTGCTCAAACACAGGTAAGAAAATTTGCAGAGGCACAACTTGCATCCATGCAAGATATTGAAGTTGAGACTTTGCCTGGGGTAATTTTGGGGCATAAGAATATTCCAGTTCAGTCTGTCGGATGTTATGTGCCTGCTGGAAAGTTCCCGATGGTTGCCTCGGCACACATGTCCGTTCTGACCGCATCAGTGGCTGGGGTGCCACGTATTGTTGCATCAACGCCTCCTTTTCAGGGTAAGCCCAACCCTGCTGTCATTGCAGCTATGCATATGGGTGGTGCACATGAAATATATGTTCTTGGGGGCATGCAGGGAATTGGAGCGATGGCGCTTGGAACAGAGACTATTGAGCCAGTTCATATGCTAGTGGGACCAGGAAACGCTTTTGTCGCCGAAGCTAAAAGACAATTATTCGGGAAAGTTGGCATCGATTTATTTGCTGGTCCAACCGAAACTATGGTAATTGCGGACGAGACGGTAGATGCTGAGATGTGTGCAACAGATTTACTAGGTCAAGCTGAGCATGGTTATAATTCTCCAGCAGTTCTTCTAACAAATTCAGATAAACTTGCTCGGGATACTTTGGAGGAAATAGATCGATTACTTACTATTTTGCCAACTGCCGACACTGCTTCAGTTAGTTGGCGAGATTATGGAGAAGTTATAGTCTGTGACACATATGATGAGATGTTAAAAATGGCAGATGAAATAGCTTCAGAGCACGTTCAGGTAATGACAGAAAGAGATGATTGGTTTTTAGAAAAAATGACTTGCTATGGCGCTTTATTCTTGGGCCCCCGTACAAATGTTGCAAATGGTGACAAGGTGATTGGAACAAACCATACATTACCAACCAAAAAGGCAGGCAGATATACAGGCGGCTTGTGGGTTGGTAAATTTTTAAAAACACATTCCTATCAGAAGATTTTAACAGATGAAGCAGCAGCTCATATTGGTGCGTATGGTTCTAGATTATGTATCTTGGAGGGATTTGTTGGCCACGCTGAACAATGTAATATTCGGGTGAGACGATATGGTGGTAAAAATGTTGGTTATGGCGATGCAGCACAATAATAGAGGAAAATAAGATGGACTCATCACTTCCACGCACACCTTCCTTCAATTTAGCAGGAAAAAGGGCTTTGGTTGCTGGAGCCTCTTCGGGTATTGGGGTTGGGTGTGCAGTAGCATTATGCGAGGCAGGTGCTGCAGTTACTCTGGTCGCTCGCTCAAAAGATACTTTAGAGGAATTACAAAAACAGATGATATCTGAGGGTTGGGATGCAACTGCCCGTCCTTTGGATGTTACGGACGTAAATGCAACTAAACAAATGATAGAAAATGAACTTCCGTTTGATATATTGGTAAATAGCGCTGGAATGGCTCGGCACAGTGCAAGCTTGGATACAACTATTGAAGATTTTGACGCAGTTAGCGAACTCAATATAAAAGCGGGATACTTTTTGAATCAAGCCGTTGCTAAAAAATTAATCGAAGCTGGCAAGCCAGGTTCTTTGATGACTATTTCTTCTCAGATGGCAGTTGTGGGTGGCATTGACAGAGCAGTTTATTGTGCAACTAAGCACGCAGCAGAGGGATACACAAAATCACAGTCAATCGAATGGGGTATTCACCAAATCAGAGTAAATACGATTTGTCCAACATTTGTTAGAACTGCGCTTAGTCAGTCTACCTTTGCCAATCCAGAAAGAAAGAAATGGATAGAAAGTAAAATAAAGCTAGGCCGTGTTGCTGAGATTGAGGATATTATGGGAGCGGTTGTTTTTCTAGCCTCTGATGCAAGTGCGATGATAACGGGGACATCTTTGCTTATAGACGGAGGCTGGACAGCAGATTAATCTTATAATTATCTAATAAGTTTTGTTTCTAAGATTTTACAAAACTAAAGTTTTCCCCTTACTAATTTTAAAATAAAATGGCATGATTTTTGAATTAATATGAGTTTTTATGAAAAATTCATTCAGGCGTTATGTATAGTCTGGGAAAATAATGTTAAAAAATTTTTTTGGAAAATTAATTGGGAATAGCAAATTAGTAATTGCCTCGCTCATGGCAATACCTATGATGACAGTTTTATTAATTTTTATTTTATCTCATGCATTATTCACTCCTGAACCACCATCTACAGATGAAATAATTAATTCTTTGACCCATAAAGCAAAGCTAGGTGGCATTGATCTCACCTCATTGGGTATTGAAATAGATTTAGCAGATAATGAGACTGATAATGAGACACAAGAGCAAGGTTATGTTGTTACCGAAGACGGTTTAATAATTTGGGACAAACATTATTACTATGAAATTGTTCGAACCTTTGTTACGAATGTGAAAGGTCAGTCTGACACCATTGTACGTGCTAACTTAGCCGTGTCTAGTTATCTAGCAGGCACTGTGGGTGAAAATTACCAGATGCAAATGACTGCTTTTGATCCGATGATGATGTCAGCCGTTCTGAATTTTATGGCAGACACAACAAAAAGTGACTATATAGGTTCAAAAAATATTGAACGTACGTCAAACAAAATCAAAGATGTGATAAACGATGTATTGAAAAAACAAGAAGCTCGTTATTTTGTAGACCATGTATACTTCGTTCAATTAGCCATGAATGATGGCAGGCTATGATCCTTATATATTCATTTGATAAGTCGCGGGTAACCATTTAAACCCACTACTCGTTTTTTCTATGTAACCAACGGATGGGAAAGGCATATGAAATGCTATTACTGGGGCGTTTTTTGATGCCGCCATTTCTACCAGCCGTTTACGAGTTGTAATGGCCATTTCTGGATTATCATCCATTGAGAACTGCCATTCCAGATTAGCAAGAGATACAGCGAAATGTGCAATTGTATCTGATAATAACATAAGCTCAGCACCCTCACTCTCAACGTGAAATGCCATGTGACCTGCAGAGTGCCCAAACGCATTTAATGCGGTTATCCCATTTACCAATAAGGCATCAGGTTCGACAAATCTGCATCTATCTGCAAGAGGAACAACCACCTCTTGAAACATTTTTCTTGTTGGTCCTCTGAAGTCTGGTATTGGGGAGTCTCCTGACCAAAATTCAAATTCAGTTCGGCTTATGATGATTTCGGCATTTTTAAAAGTTGGTGTGCCGTCCGTTGTCAGATTAGCAATATGGTCTGGATGTCCATGAGAAATTACCACATGTGTTACCTGTTCTGGGCTATATCCGGTTTTTTCTAAAAGTCTATTATACCACCCAGCACTTGGCCCAGGGGCTCTTTTGCCGAAACCAGGGTCAAATGCTATCAGTGCGTCTGAGGTCTCAATAAGAGTTGGTACAAAATTATGCTCTAATTTTGGAAAGGGCAGAAAATGTTGCTTTGCAATTTTTTCTATTTCAGGAGCACTAGCATTTGTTGCAGTGAAAGGGTGCATATCTTCACGATGAAAATATCCATCCAGAATATTAGTAATTCTGAATTTACCGAGATTAAACTGGTAAATTTCAGGCCTTACATTTGTATACGAGTTTGTCATTAGTTGCTCCCTGCTATTCTCTTACTTTTTGTTTGAGGCTAGACTATAATCTGAATCATTGGAAATTAGTTTATAGTCAAATCATAATGTTAGCTATGGAAATTTTTTTATTTTTAATCTAATTAGTAGCACCAGTTTATTCGCCGTATGTCAGACAGAGTAATAGTTTGATAAGGTTTCCAGATTGATTTAGGAATTAAGATATCATGGTAGATTTTTTTTGGTCCAGAAAAAGACTACTTTTTTTTACTGTTTTACTGCTATCTATTTTTATTTTTGCGACAAGTGAGTGGCTTGCACGAAGGCATTTTACAGAATCAGATTTTTCTCTTGGAGCACCTTTTTCGTTAATAGATCATAATGGGCGAGTGATAACAGAGAAAGCATTTTTAGGCTCGCCATCATTGCTTTTTTTTGGGTTTACTTATTGTCCAGAAATTTGCCCGACTACACTAGTTGATTTGAGCAGATTGACTGAGGAACTTGGATTTGAGATTCCAATCTATTTTGTAACTCTAGATCCTGAGCGTGATACACCTCAGCAACTAGCGGATTACCTTCCTTATTTTGGTAACAGAATAATTGGTATCACCGGCAATACAGATGCAATTTTAGCTTTGGCAAAATCATGGGGTATTTATCGGAAAAAGATCTCAACCTCAAGTGGTTATACTATAGATCATACAGCAACTGTATTTATGCTATCTGATTCAGGAAAATTTCAAGGCACAATAGCCTGGGGAGAAAACAATCAAATAGTGAAGCAGAAATTAGAGCGGTTATGGTATAAGTGATGATTTATTCATCAAAGACGCAAGATGTTGTACATTATTGATGTCCAACGATAACTCTTTTTCTTTTATCTTCTTTCCTATTTCAATAATGGCCTCATTATACGGCGCTTCAATTCCAGCTTCTTTTGCCTTTTCAACAATAAAACCGTTTATTGTCTCTATTTCTGTTCGTCTGCCTCTAATAAAATCTTGTAGAATGCAATCCTGTGCAGCAGGTCCAACATGACCTGCTAGAGTATCAATAAGTAAAGCAGGTAAGTCGTTAGTTGTATTTATCTCTTGCTCACTTAGTCCCATAATTGGAAAAGGTGAAAAGCCAAGAAGGTCTCCTATCTTCTGTGTTTCTTCTCCAATTTTTAAAATAAGGTCTCTCATACCTTTTGTTCTTAGCCCCTCTTGCACAGGCCTGCCTAAGATAGCAAATGGTCCAAGGCTCATAGAATTGACGAGTAATTTCATCCATTTGGCTGATTGAATATCGTCAACTTTTACAACTGTACCTGCGTTCCCTAGAATTCTAAAAATCGTATCTAGGTACAGTGTATTTTTATTTTCTATCGCAAACCAGGTTTTGTTTTTGGGCGTATTTCGTTGAATTTGGCCCGGTATAAATAGTTCACAAGATAACTCTACGACACAACTCAAAACTCTCTCTTCAGTTATAATTTGCGCTATATCGTTTGTTGTCATACCGTTTTGAAGAGATACTAAAATTCCATCTACCGCTAGATGCGGTTTTATGAGTTCTACAATCCATTTTGTATCATATGATTTTGAAGCCATAAAAATAATATCAAATGGATGTGAACTCTCTGCCAATTGGCACAAATGATATATTGGGATTGATTGAATTTTGTGCTCATCTGGAAGTTTTATCAAAAGGCCTTCTTTTTGAATAGACTCAACATGTGAAGGCCAAGGGTCAAAGCAACTCATTTCAATACCCGCCGCAATCATATCAGCTGTAATTGCACTTCCGTTGGCACCTATACTCACAAAACAAATATTAGGTGATTTATCCATATTACTCTCATTCTTGATAGGCTTAAGACTCTCAAAACATAAGTGTTATTATAAGAGTTGTATAGCGCTTTGGTCATTTAATTTTTCTTATTTTTGTGCTTTGTAACATTCTTTGATTTCATTTAAAAAATTACTTTTTAAATAAGTATTGCTAGACTGTAATCTCAAATTTGTTAGTCTAACATTAGTCCTTTGTTTGTATAAGAAACGTGCGCGTTAGCACTAATTATAGCAGAAAAAATGTATGTATTAAGATATAGTAAAGCCTCACCTTATGTGCGTAAAATCTTGCTTGCTGCTCATTATTTGGGTTTGCGTGATTACATTACGCTGGAAGTCGCTGACACAAGTGACCCTAGCGATTCACTGCGGGAGCAAAACCCCACTGGCAGAATACCTGTATTAGTAAAACAAGATGGAAGCTCTATATATGATAGTAGAGTAATTATGGATTTCCTTGAACGGCAATCAGATAATTTTCTGTTTCCAGAAAAAGGTGATTTAAGAGATTTAGCGCTGACACAAGCAGCCTTAGCAGAGGGTTTGATTGATTCTGCGATTCTTTGGGTATATGCAGATAGATTTTCAGGTGACCATCCAATTCCAGAATTGTGGCGGTCTCATCAGCTACAAAAAATAGAGAAAGGATGTGATTACTTAGAAGAACAAATTTCCAGTTGGTTATCTAATCAGCCTTTCCCTGGTAGTGCAATAACACTGGCTGCCTGTCTTGGATATATATCGTTCAGAGATGTTTATAACTGGTCGAACAAAAGGCCAAAGCTCTTAAATTGGTATAACGAGGTAGCAACTAGATTGCCTGGTTTTGAAATTACGGCGCCGGATTCGGATTAGAAGAACAATAAAATGACACCAATTACATTTAACACCTGGACGGCACAAACAAGAACCTGTAACGACGAGGTCGCTAATAGACTGATTTCACAATTTAATATTATGTTAGAGGGGCAGCTCTTTCGTGACAATCATACGCCTTTAGGTATTCATTGGTGTCTTGGACCTGAATTGCAAACTGCTCAAAATCTTGGGATTGATGGTCATGTCAAATTGGGGTCTTTATTGCCACCAATCCCCTATCCTCGAAGGATGTGGGCAGGAGGAGAGCTGGTAATCTCCGAACTATTTCAGGTTAATGATAATGTTAAAAAGACTTCTGTAGTAACTGATATACAGCATAAAACTGGTTCGTCTGGCCAACTCTTTTTTTTGACTGTAACCCATAACTTTTTTGTTCAAGATAAAAAAATGCTAAGTGAGAAACAGCATCTTGTATTTAAAGAAAATAATCAAAATAATTTCCCACAAAAAGGAACCACTTCAAAAAAAACTGAGCAAGTAAAATTACCTAATTCTGCGATTAAAAAGGCAATATATGATACTGATCCTGTTTTGTTATTTCGCTATTCTGCATTAACATTTAATGGACATCGTATTCACTATGACATAGATCATGCTAAGAAAGTAGAGGGACAGCAAGGGTTGGTTGTGCATGGACCCCTGCAAGCAACTTGGCTTTTGAATTTGGCTGCTATTCATTTAGATAGAGTGCCAAAAAGATTTGCATATAAAAATCTGTCTCCGCTGATTTCTGGTGAGGCAGCTCATCTTTGGGTTGAGGAAGGTGATGAGATGCAAACCCTAAAAGTATATTGTTGTGATGAGAACAAAAGAATTATTATGAAGGGGGAGGTGTTTTTTTGAAAAATTTTATGCCAATAACACCTTTATTTGTGCCTGGTATCCGGTTTGATAGATTTGAGCAGGCTCTTCAATCTGGTGCAGATACAATAATCATTGATTTGGAAGATTCAGTATCTGAATCTCAAAAAGAAGCAGCAAGGAATAATTTGGTTAAATTTAGCAGAAAGAACACAAATATTTTTGTGCGTGTCAACGATTTAGATAGTCCTCATGTAAAGGATGACCTTGATTGCATAGAACAATGTGGTGAGGTGGGAATTATGCTTTCCAAATCGGAAGACCCAAGTGCAATAACTCAATGGTTATCGCTCCATAAAACAAATAGGCATATTTTATGCCTAATTGAAACAGTAAGAGGGTTAGCAGCAATAAGTGAATTAATGCAACATAAAAATGTAATGGGGTGTGCATTTGGTCATTTTGATTTTTCAACTGATTTGGGTTGTGAGGCTGACCTCTCAGTATTAGCTCCATATAGAGCTGAACTTGTATTGCAAAGTAAATTGCACGGCAAAGCAGCTCCACTTGATTGTGTTACAGCAGATATATCAGATATTGATCAGCTGAGATTGGATTGCAATGATGCAAAAAAACGTGGATTTGGAGGAAAAATGCTTATTCACCCAAGCCAGGTCAAAACAGCCCAGTCTGTATTTTTGCCTAGTAAAGAAGAATATGACAACGCTAAGAAATTAGTTGAGGCAAGCGCTGAACAGGCGGTGTTGCAGCACGAAGGAAAAATGATTGATAAACCTATTTTAAAAAAAGCTAAGCAACTTATAGAAAATTATGAAAGGCTGTCCAAAGCAAAGGTGGTTGATACGGTTATTTAACAAACTACTCTTAAGGGTAACAATAACCATGACTGAAAACCTTAAATAAGATAAACCATATAAAAAAATGGGTTTCTTGAAAGTGGTAAAAAATTTAACAAGTAAAAATTCGTATTTTAATGGAATAATCAAATGCAACAAAATCAGCTTATAGATCCATTTGGTCGTATTGTAGATTACGTGAGAATATCGGTAACAGATAGATGTGATTTTAGATGTGTTTATTGCATGTCGGAGCAAATGACTTTTTTACCAAAAAAAGATCTTTTGACATTGGAAGAAATAGCAATTGTTTGTGATAGCTTTATTGAACTTGGCACAAAAAAGATACGTCTTACAGGAGGAGAGCCACTTGTAAGAAGAAATATTATGCACTTGATAAAACATCTGGGTACACATGTAAAAAAAGGAAAACTAGAAGAAATCACCATCACCACAAATGGAAGTCAGTTACATAAATTTTCAGACCTATTATTTGAAGCAGGTGTAAGGCGTATTAATGTATCAATTGATACATTAGACCCAGAAAAATTTGAACGAATTACCAGATGGGGAAAACTTGATGTTGTTTTAAATGGATTAGATGTTGCAAAAAAGGCTGGTTTAAAAATTAAGCTAAATACGGTTGCATTAAAGGGTATTAATGATGATGAGCTCTCCTCAATGCTGAATTGGGCAGGAGAACAAAATTTTGATATGACCATAATCGAAGTTATGCCTATGGGTGATATTGGCAGTGAAAATAGATTAGAACAGTATATTTCAGTTAGTGAGATATACCAAAAACTATCGCAGCAATTTAGCTTAATTCAGAGCAATCACCAATCTCCAGGTCCAGCAAGATATTTTGATGTAGCAAATACAGGAAACCGACTTGGACTTATAACACCATTAACACACAATTTTTGTGAAAGCTGCAACCGGGTTAGAATGACTTGCACCGGTAAATTATATTTATGTCTTGGACAAGATGATAATACCAATCTTGCTGTTGCTTTACGTTCTGGTGGCAAAGACAGATTAAAGTCTGCCATTTTAGAGGCAATAGGTCGTAAACCTCTTGGGCATGATTTTATGATAGAGAGAGGATTATCTAATAAGGCCGTCTCAAGACATATGAGTGTCACTGGAGGATAAATTTTATGAATAGCGCTGTTCTAGATGATATGCTGTCTCTTTCTAGAACGACTGGACATGGGGCTATTTTTGGATTTGCTGGTTACTCAGGTTCTGGAAAAACAACTCTAGCAGAAAAATTAATTGATTATTTTTATCAAAAAAATATTGAAATAGCTGTTGTGAAACATGCCCATCATAATTTTGAAGCAGATCATGAAGGAAAAGATAGCTATCGTCTTCGCGTGGCTGGCTCTCGTCAAGTACTAGTATCTTCAGTTACACGCTCAGCTCTTTTTACTGAAAATCGTAGTGAGGAGGAGCCAAGCTTAAAATCACTACTGAGTCGCCTTGAGCCTGCAAGACTTGTTCTTGTGGAAGGATTTAAAAAAGAGTTCATTCCTAAATTAGAGATTTGGCAAAAGTCAAACCAATCTCCTCTGTTATATTTGCAGGATGAAACGATATTAGCCATGGTAACTGATGATGATATACTTGACCTTCCCATACCACGATTTCACCTGAATGAAATACAGAAAATCGCTGATTTCATTATTTCTACTGTGGGCATTAAATTTTAGGATATTTTAGATTAGTAATGGTAGAAAACGAAAAGTCAATATCCGAAGTCACGAGCTTATTGCAAAAATCCATAACCCCTTTGGGAAGGCGTGAAGAAATTAGCCTATGCTCCGCAAATGGCAGAATTTGCGCTGAACACATTTATAGCCCCCTTTCGCTTCCTACAACTAATAATGCAGCTGTAGATGGGTTTGCATTCCACTATGAATGGTCCACTTCTCATCCTAATCATGTATATGACATAGTTGCAGAAATTAGAGCAGGGCATCCTTATTCGGGAAAGCTATTGCCCGGACAAGCAGTTGCTATCTTTACTGGCGCAATAGTACCAGAAGAACTGAATTGTATCGTGATGCAAGAAAACTGCATTTTAGAAGAAAAAAAAAGGGTTAGAATACCTTTTGGTCCCAAAAAGGGTTTAAATATCCGCATGGCTGGCGAAAACCTTAGAAAAGGAGAGGTGATAATAAAAGATGGTCAAAGAATTTCGGCAGCAGATATTGGTCAGTTATCAGCGATTGGGAGATCAAAAATATTCTGTTACTCAGAATTATCGATAGGAGTTTTATCTACCGGCGATGAGGTAATGGATGCGTCTAATACCAAAGCAGTCTTAAAGCCTGGACAACTTTATGATACTAATAGGCCAATGCTAAAAGCAATGGTTACCAAAGATAATCATTGTTGTTCTGATTATGGAATAATTATAGATGATAAAACCTCACTGCAGGAGGGATATGAGAAAGCGCTTAGTGAAAATAATATAGTTATTTCCACAGGCGGTGCATCACAGGGTATAGAGGACCATACACAAGAAGTCCTTGCTTCTTTAGGCTTTGAGGTAGTGTTTTGGCGAATTGCGATGAAGCCAGGTAGACCGATGGCTGTCGGAAAAAGAAATCATCAGCTAGTGATCTGTCTACCGGGAAATCCTGTAGCTACCTTCGTATGTTATCGTTTAATTGTAGCTCCTTTATTGGATTACTTGCAATGTGGGTCTGTCAGTAACCCACTCCGTATTGCCCTGCCAGTTCTATTTCGTCATACTAAATCAGAAAATAGAGCAGAGTATTTAAGAGCGAGGCTTGTGCAAGACAAAGATGGTAAAACATGTATAGATTTGTATGGCAGAAAAGGCGCTGGTGTTATTTCTTCTCTCACTGGCGCAGATGGTCTGGTAGAGATTCCAATTGAAAATTCAGGAGTCGAGCCTGGAATGTTTCTTAATTTTTTGCCATTTATGGAAAGATGTTTATGAAAGTTTATTATTTTGCATGGGTGAGAGACTATATTGGTTATCCTTATGAGGATATTTCTTGTCCTAAAACTGTTAAAACAATTGAGCAACTTGCTCAGTATTTAAAAGATCAATCAGATGGGCATAGACGAGCTTTCCAAGATTTAAGCTCAATAAGAGCAGCAAAAAACCAAAAATTTGTTGCTAACGACTCAGAAGTGGCAGATGCCGATGAAGTTGCTTTCTTCCCACCTGTGACAGGGGGCTGAATTGATTAAAATTTCTATACAAAACGAGGAGTTTGACGTTACAGCAGAGATTAAGCAATTGAGTTCGAAGTCAATTGGGGCCATCGCAACTTTTTGTGGGATGGTAAGAGATAGCTCAAAAGATAGCTCACTAATTTCTTTAACATTAGAACATTATCCAGGAATGTCAGAAGCAACTCTTGAAGAGATAGCGCAGAAAGCAAAAAAAGAATGGCCAATAGACTCGATCACAATTGTTCACCGTGTTGGAAGACTTAAACCGGAGGAGATGATTGTATTTGTTGGATGCGCTTCAGCGCATCGACACGCTGCCTTTGATGGATGCCAATATATTATGGATTATTTAAAAACAGATGCTCCATTTTGGAAGGCTGAAGAAACAAAAGATGGTAGAACTTGGGTTTCCGAGCGGGAGAATGACAAAGCAGCTAAGAAAAGGTGGCACTTAGAAGAGAGTAATTAAATTTGGCTAATATTCTCAAATAACCTTAAATGTTGGGTATGCTGTTTCAGCGTTATTTTTAAGACCTGTCTCAGACAGCAGTTTTGTAAAGCAACTTCTGGTATTTTTGTGACAAGCTGCACCTTTTTGGTCTACTAAAAGCAAAATGCAATCGTTATCACAGTCTGTGCGAATTTCTTTTATTATTTGAATATTTCCAGATGTGTCGCCTTTGCGCCATTCAGTTTGTCTAGAGCGGGAGTAATAAATAGCCTTTTTTTGTTCCAATGATTTTAGCAATGTTTGTTTAGACATCCATGCCATCATTAAAATCTCACCACTATCCCATTGCTGCGCAACTGCAGGAATCAAGCCATCTATATTAAATTTTAATTGGTCAATGGATTCTATCATCATCTTCTCGTTCAATAAACAAGTTGGCAATTATATTCTTAACTATATGTTTAGTTTGTATTAATATATTGAGGAAGTGAAATTTTAAAAAAATTATGAATTTTTATTTATTACCTATAACAAATTTATATGGATGACAGATTTTATTGTCCCATTTAACTCATAATTTTGTGAAACAATTCATTGCCCCTTCCCAAATGAATAATCTTTGACAGCAAGGACTACAGAGCGTATTCAACTGGAAGTGTTTCATGCTGTAACCTGTAGTTAAAGATTAGTTTAATTATGTTTTAGGAAATAACAGCGTGGTTTTAGGTGGCAGTCACCCAGTTCGAGAGAAATTTTATGTCAAATCAGACCAAAATTCATTCTGCCCTCGCAGAAGCAATGTCAGCACGAAGTTATATTACGTTGACACCTGTACAAGAGGCTATACTTAAAATTGAGGATGCAAATTCTGATCTTCTTGTATCTGCTCAAACTGGTTCAGGAAAAACACTTGCTTTTGGAATTTCTATTGCTAGTACATTACTTGCTGAAAAAATGGAATTTGATCGCCCAAAAATACCTCTTGCAATAATAATTGCACCAACAAGAGAATTAGCTTTGCAGGTAAGAAAAGAGCTTGAGTGGCTATATGTTCGCACCAAGGCGCAATTTGCCTCTTGTGTTGGGGGTATGGATCCACGAGCTGAGCGAAGAACGTTAGAAAGTGGTGCGCACATTGTTGTTGGAACCCCAGGCAGAATAAGAGACCATATTGAACGAGGTGTATTAAGTTTGTCAGACATAAAGGCTGTTGTTCTTGATGAAGCTGATGAAATGCTAGATATGGGATTTCGTGAAGATTTAACTTTTATCTTAGGGAAGGCACCTGTTGAACGAAGGACTTTGTTGTTTTCAGCTACTGTTCCAACTCAAATTGTTAAATTAGCTAAAACCTACCAGAAAGAATCAGTTCGTATTTCTGTCTCTTCAAAAAAATCGCAGCATTTAGACATTAGCTATCATGCTATTAAGATTCAACCTTCCGATAGAGACAAAGCGGTTGTCAACTTACTTCGATATCATGATGTATCTGGAGCGATTGTGTTTTGTAATACAAGGGCTGCTGTTACTCATTTAGCGTCAAGGTTGACTAATCGTGGATTTTCTGTTGTAGCGTTATCGGGAGAACTCTCGCAAAAAGAGCGAAACTTTGCTCTACAATCTATGCGAGTCGGGAAAGCAAATGTTTGTGTAGCGACGGATGTTGCAGCTAGAGGTATCGATTTACCTAATCTTGAGTTAGTTATCCACGCCGACTTGCCTCAAAGTAATGAAGCAATGTTGCATAGGTCTGGTCGCACTGGTCGTGCAGGACGTAAGGGTGTTTCTGTTGTATTAATCCCAAATAGAAATTTTAAAAAAGTAGAGAGAATGTTTGAGAGCAATGGTATTGAACCTAGCTGGGTAACCCCACCATCTGCAGACCAAATAATTGAAAAAGACAGAATTAGCTTACTTAAGTCTGAGTTGTTAACTAGCCCAGCAGATGCTTCAGAAGTGGAGATAGCCCAGAGGATACTGCAAAAATTCCCAATTGAAGCGATTGCATCTGCATTTGTTCGTAGTCAAATGGCTGGAAAATCAGCACCAGAAGAATTAACAGTTTCTAATGCAATAGGACCTGCTGATTTTTCTAATTCAAGCTGGTTTGAATTATCAGTTGGCTACAGGGATAATGCAGAACCTAGGTGGCTTGTTGCTATGTTATGTCGAGTTGGAAATATGGATAAGTCCTTGATTGGGGATATTCAGATACATAATTCCTTAACATTTGTTGAAATTGCATCAAATGGCGTTCAGCAATTACTTGCCGAAATTGGCCCTGATTTTTTGCTAGAAGAAAAAATTCAAATAAAACAAATGCAGGCGGCACCAGAGCGCATACAGCTGGTTCGAAAGCGCAAGTTTTCTTCTTCTAGGAGGAGTAGTAATCATGCAGGCTCATCCGAGCTTTCTACTAAAAAAAACGTCAAACTATCTTTAGAAAATAAGAAAAAGTCTAAATCAAAGAAAAGCAAAGCAGTTTCAGGTGAATTAGATTTTAAAAAAAATAAGAGAAAGCCAAAAAAAGCGAATACAGAGAAAACTCATTTTGGAAATCAAGCAATGCATAAGCAGGCTCCTCATGATTTGAAGTTAGGCCAATCTAATCAAAGTCAGGATAAAAAAGGAAAAGGTATAGCTTTTCGGCAGTCAGGAAAAAACAAGACTAAAAAGAGAAAGATATCAACTACAATGGGTGGGGGCAAGGCGCCGTTGCGGCGCAATAAATTTTAATTTTTTAAATCTAGGCGCTGGCGTAATTCAGTTATGTTTTTTGCTCCTATTTGAAGAAGCGCGTTGATGATTTCCTCTTCAAGTATTTGTGCAACATGTTTTCCGCCGTGTGTTCCAATAGCAGCTAAACCATATAAAAATGGTCTCCCAACAAGAACAAAATCTGCTCCTAATGCCAGGGCTCTAAGTATATCAAGACCAGACCGGATTCCGCTATCAAAAACAAGTGGATATTTAGGTCCGACTGCTTGGCGTATTGAGGGTAGAGCAGATATAGAAGCAGGGTTCCCGTCAAACTGTCTGCCGCCATGGTTTGAAACCACTATCCCATCAACACCTATATCAACAGCTTTCATCGCGTCTGATTTTTGCATTACGCCTTTCAAGAGTAATTTGCCTTTCCAATGTTTTCTAATTTCTGACAAATATTCCCAAGTTAATGAACCGTTAAGCTGTTCTCCTATAAATTCTGATATAGGCTTTGAGTTGTCTCTGGGGACATAGGGTTCCATATTTTTAAAACGGAGTTTGCCTTTTAGTTCCAATGCAGCCAGAGCCCATCTTGGATGCTGCAAGATTTGTAAAAGCATTCTTAAGTTCATTTTAGTTGCATTTCTAGAACCAATGGGGGCCCCAGCTTTTCGCATATCTTCTCGTCGACTAGGCCCAGGCACATCTCCAGTAACTACCAAAACCTGCATATTTGAATTCGCTGCTCTCTCTAATAAAGAGCACATAATTTCACGGCTGTGTGGCGCATATAATTGAAACCAGCCAAATCCATCACTTTTACTTCCAATATCTTCAATGCTTGCTCCTGCAACAGTACTTAGTGTATAGGGTATATTTAATTTTGCTGCCATTGCCGCTAGGTGATGTTCGGATAGAGGCCAAATCATAGAAGATAATCCAATGGGGGCAACACCAAATGGCATTGAAAATGTTTGACCCAAAAACTTAGTTTCTAGATTGGGAACAAACCTTCCATGCATTAATTCGGGGGTGAATGTAACTTTGTCTAAAGCTTTTCGATTGCGAGACATAGCATGTCCATTTCCAGTGCCGGCCTCAAGATATGCATGTATAAATGGGGGAATGTTTCTAGCAGCGGCTGGCTCTAGATCACTAATTCTTGGGAATTTTGACATTAACTTAGTTGTCAAATCTTAAAACCTTATCGCTGAAAACTTTTTTATTTCCTACCATAGAAAGTTGAAAATACTCTTGTAAAACATAGTTTAAACTATATTTAAAGCAAGCATTTTGAGTAACACAATTAAATCCATTCTTGTCCTTTAAATGTTTTAAGGCGAAGGAATTATTAATCAAAAATTAATTACCGCTATCCAATTAATTTAAAATTAGTGAATTTGGCATCTAATTTTTTTTCTAAGTTACAAAATATAATCTTACATTGTGAAATCATAGATTGTAATCTAAAAGACGATACAAAATGATTAATCTTTAAACATCATGTTTAAAAGTAGGAGGCCTCGGAAAGTAGGAAAACCGAGACCTCCAGTCTGGGGGAAGACTTTTAATAAAGTCTTAATATATACGGTGGTAGATATTTAACGGTTTTGCAAGTATATAATTTTTTTTATTTTGGTAAAAAAACCGTTTTTTCTATAACATTTTATTTAAGTTACTTAAATCATCTGCTTTATTGATCCCCGTAAGAAATAAGGCGATGGATAATTGTTCTTTTATTGTTTTCAGTGATTGAAAAAGATGCTCTTGTTTAACTTCTAATTCTTCTGTTTCCAACGATTTTAATAAAACAGACGCGCCGCCCCCAATATGACAGCCGAGATATAAAAGCTTAGCTAAATCAAGTCCATTGCGTAAACCGCCAGAGCCAATAATTGTGACTTGTGGAAGTATTTGTCGCATTTCGGGCAAAATATCTGTAATTAGGTGTCCCCAATCAAGAAATGGCTCATAGAGCTCACGCTGGCTCTTTGGAAGTCTTTCAGCTTCAATCCTCGCCCAACTTGTTCCTCCTGCACAAGCAACATCAATGTAGTAGACTCCAACGTTATGAAGTTTTTTGGCCACAGGTAAACTTATGCCCGCACCAACTTCCTTGATGAGAATAGGACATGGTAACGTTTTTACTGCTATTTCAATCGAATTTAGAACGCCCCTCCAATTGGATTCTCCCTCTGGTTGGATTATCTCTTGGAGCGGATTTAAATGAATTGCAAGAGCATCTGCCTCAAGGTCTTCTATAGCAGCCTTAGCTAATTCTAAACCATTTTCCTGCGCAAGTTGAATGCCTCCAATGTTGCCAATAATTGGAATTTTTGGAGCTAATTTCCTCAACTCTTTTTGGCTTTTACCATTTGCAATGCTGCTTCTTTGGCTTCCAACACCAAAAGCAATACCGCATTGGTTAGCTACCTCTGCAAAGGCAAGATTTAGTCTATTCCCACGAGGAGTGCCACCTGTCATTCCTGTTATCATAAATGGAAACGATAATTCTCTGTTTAGAAATTCACAAGAAGTATCTACATCATCAAAATCCATTTCTGGAAGAGCATTATGTGGCAGTGTAATTAGGTCTAAAGGGTGAGCAATATTGAAGCGAGAGAGTTCTGATTTAGATAAATCAATATGAACATCTTTACGAGCAGAAGAAATTAAATCTTTTGTGGTGGGGGTAATCATAAAAAACTGTCTCAATTTTTGATTTTAATTCTAGAAGCGTGTGGTCTAAATATAAGGTCGATAAGTATCATGTGAGGAACCGTTAAAGCCGCAAGACCAATAAAGACAGTTTGTAAAGCCGCTTCACCGGCCATCATTTTCGAATTAAGAAAAAAATATATTCCTCCGCCTATCAACCAGCTCGTAAAAGATAAAATAATAGCACTACCTATCATTATTTTTTTTGAACTCATATGCTGTAACTGTTTCCAAACAAAACTGAAGTGACGTCTGCTATGGATAAAGCAGAAGTATATGGCAAAAGTAACGAGAGGGGGTGCATACCAGGCTAGAAAAATTAATCCAATAAGTTCAAAGGCGATATTATAATGTTTAGAACGTAAAGTTTCATAGGTATGGAGACATACTCCTATGCTCCAACATAAAAAAAATACCAATAGTATGTCCCATAAAATGGGAGTTGGACCACTTGTTAATATTGAAAATAGCTTCGTAACTTCATTTTTTTGGATAAGCGGCAACCAAACAGCAACAGTGCCGCCATGTGCAATAATGTGGGGCCACTTAAGTTTAGTTGGGCATGCATTGAAATCAGCCATTCCAAAATGGACTATGCTTATCAAAAGAAAAATAAGAAGAGAAAATGCTGGTAATTGATCCCAAATTAAAAAAATTGCTATTGCTAGCAAAAGGTAAATTAATAGTAGTCCTGCTAATCTGGCTATTCTCTTTGATGAAGAAATCATTGAAAAAGAAATAGCAGCATCTAAGGCACCATGTGGCAAACCAATAAACACAACTAATGCTAACGCACACCAATCAATTAACATCAAGCCCATTTAGCTATCCTTTTCCACTTTTCTATGATAACTCTAACGGCTTGATTAATAAATAGCCATTTAGGCATTGAGTTTATAACTAAAAAATAATCTTTAATATTGGCCTCACCACTTAAAAATCGAGCAAATGAGTCACCATCTAACGCTCTTGCTAATTTAAAGAAAAGTCTCTGTGCTTTTTCTGGGTGGGATTTAAGAACTTCTAAAAATATATGATCCATCATTAAGTCATGTTTTTTATGTGGGGTTGTTGGTTTTGTTTGACGATCTAAAAATTGCATAATTTGCTTTTGAATAAAGCTAAATGCATAGCCAGATGAGGGTCTAATAGCTCCAGCATTGCTTCCAATAGAATACAAAAAAGGATTTTGATCTTTTGGTCTAACCTCCCCCATTGGGATTATACCTTTTTCACTTTTTATGATTTCAAAGCTGGTAACATTATAAATACGACTTAAATAGTCGGTTATTGCTTCGTCATAAACTTCTTCTCGATGGGGTGATGTGCTAAAAAAAGTTGACTCTACTAGAGCAGTATATGCGTCATAACCGAGCACATACATGAAATGAATACCGTTTTTTTGAGATACTCTGAAGTCCATCAAGACGGCAACCTTAGAATTAAAAACTGGTATTGATGTTTTGATTTCCAAACCTTTAAAATGCTGAAGTAGAATGTTCTTATCTGCCATAGGAGGGCGAGAATCATAAATAGAATCATATTTTTTTTTATGATCCGATGTTATTAGTATATTTTTATCTGTGTTAGTCACAGGTAACTTTATGACCTCTGTTGTGGTAGCTGCGGAATGAAATCTTTGTTGGCACCAATCAAACCAATCATCGCTGCTAATACTGCAATAAGCGTGGTTGATGCTACGATGGGTTACTATTCCCTCATCAGTAATAATTTGCCAACTATTCCACTTTGCCCTTTTTCTCGATAATGCTTCAGAAAGCCAAGGCATCTGCCAGAATCCCCAATTATGGGAGGTGTGAGGTTCCTCTTTTAGGTAGAGAGTTACCCTATTAGCAGATAGTTGGTCGACTCTAGCTGCAAGAGACCAACCTGCGCAGCCACCACCAACAATTGCCACCGTTTTTGCCTTCACCCTTTTCTTTTGTATGCTCATAACATATCAAGCTTTTCTGCAAGGTATTGATGTAGTTTAGAATCATGTTTAGGAGGTTTTATAAACCTCGAAAATAAAAGAGGAAACACACCACAGCTTGATAGAACTTTTGCAAAACTGGAAGTGACTGTGCGTCCATCATACCAATTAACTTTTTTGGCAATCAATTGGGTTCCTATTTTTTGATAAACACACCCTGCAACACCAATAGCTAAATGTGCCTTCCATGGTAAAAAAACTAATCCCTTTACGCCACTCTGATAATACTGGTCTGCAAGACATAATAGCTTTATGATCGCTTTTTTTACCAATTGAGCATTTTTTGAATTTGGTTTTTTGGAAGCCTCTAAAATATCTGTTGGCGACATATCGTTTACCCAATCTGACGGTAAATATCGTCTCCCCATGTAAGCATCTTCCCGTACATCTCGTGCAATATTGGTAAGTTGCATAGCAATTCCAAGATCCACTGCGAAAGCAAATGCTTTTTTATTTCTGCATTTAAGTATTGGACACATCATCCATCCCACTGACCCAGCAACATGATAGCTATATTGAATTAATTCAGCCTCATTTTTAATTAGAACATCGTTTTGATCTTGCATAAGTCCCTCAATCAAGTCCTTCAAGGCCCTAAAAGGTAAGTTCATATCTTCAAAAAATATAAGCATTTCATCCAGAAGCGGGTCAGAATATTTTTTTTTATTCTTTAAATTTAGATGTATATTTCTGAGCCTATCTGGGCCATACTCAATTTCTGAGTCTGCTAAGTCATCTAGTATACGACAGTAGGAATACAACTTGGCTGCATTTTTAGACATTTCACGGCCAAGAAAATGAGAAGCCCAATAAAAACTTTTTCCGTTTTTTTGAAGGCTAATGGTTGCGTCCAATCCCTCATTTGTTTTATGCGTTACAGCTTCCGAAAGCACGTCTAATTTTATCCTTTTTTTAAAAAACCCTCAAAAATCAATTTATTTTGACTATTTTACTTGTTCTTCTGCAATTAAATTTTCAACAACTTTTGCTGAACATAAAACACCTGGCATACCCGCACCTGGATGTGTGCCAGCGCCAGTAAAGAATAAATTATTAATATGAGGGTCTCTATTATGATATCTAAACCAGGCTGATTGTGCAAAAATTGGTGCAATAGAAAATCCAGCGCCATGTTTTGCTCTATAGTTGGTCTTAAATTCACGTGGGCTCATCCAAAATGGGTCCACAATTGTTTCTTTCAAATTTGGCATTATGGTTCTGTTAAGTGCATTTATGATTCTTTCCTGCAAAGCAGGTCCTTGCACGTCCCAATTTACGTTTCCTTGAAGGTTAGGTACAGGACACAACACGTAAAAGCTATCGCACCCATCCGGAGCAAAAGACGGATCTGTTGCAGTTGGTCTGTGAAGGTACAAGGAAAAGTCATCTGTTAATATTTTTGCGTTGAATATATCCGAGAGCAGTTCACGGTAACGCTTTCCCATCCATATTGTGTGATGGGCAACTTTTTTATATTTCGTATTCGTGCCAAAAAATAATACATATAGGCCCATTGAATATCGAGTAAATTTTTCAGGAATGGCCTTTTTCCTGCGTCTTGGTTGCGCAGATAATAGCTCATCATAAACAGTTGGTGTATCCGCATTACACACTATTCGGTTAGAAGAAATTATTTCTCCTGAACTAGTTACAACCCCAGTTGAACGCCCATTTTCGACTAAAATCTGTTCAACGTCTGTGTTAAAACGGATAGAAATATTTTGTCGAATCATTAATGATTCTAGCTCCTTGATCAATTTACCAGTACCGCCCATACAGAAAAATACGCCCCATTTCCGCTCTAGGTAATGAATGAGTGCGTAAATAGATGTTGTGTCAAACGGATTACCTCCTACTAATAGAGGGTGAATTGAGAAAGCTTGGCGAATTTGCGGATGTTGTATATGACTATTCACCAACTGAGATACAGTAAGGTAGCTTTTAAGTTTTAATAAAGAAGGTATTTGTTTAAGCATTGAGCTAAACTTTGTAAAAGGTTTATCAGCAAGTTCGGTAAAACCAATATTAAAGATCTTTTCTGATGTATTAATTAACCTATCATAACCCTCCACATCTTCTCTGTTAAAGCGAGAAATTTCTTCTTTTGTTTTTTCAATACTAGCAGTGTAATCGAATGTATCACCGGTCGAGTCAAAGTAAAAACGATACCACAAATCCAAGGGTTTGAACTCTAAGTAGTCTTGTCTTTTTTCACCAAACAAGCTGAATAATTCGTCGAATAAAAACGGGGCAGTAATCACGGTTGGTCCTGCGTCATGTTTAAAACCGTTTTTCTCAAAAACCTGAGCTCTCCCGCCAGCCGCAGGCAGCTTTTCTAAAACCTCTACCTCATCTCCTTTTGCGCGTAACCTCAAGGCAGCCGCTATTCCGCCAAGTCCTGCGCCAATCACTAAAGAACGTGTCATGCTAAAATTGTACCATAATTATATTTGTCACTTCTTATTTTATTTAAGTTATGAATACAAATTATATGTAAAATATGTAGTTACAACTGCCAGAAAATGAGGCTTTTTGTAATACGATAAATTGATGCAGGTAATAAGAGATGTTATTGGCAAGAAGCACCAATTTGTTCACAAACATTCCGAAGTTGTTTTTGGATTGGGGCAATAACACCAATACAATCTTTTGGGAGAGTGCCAGAAACACCTTCTGCTCTTTTCAATAATTTATACATTTCTTTTGCAACTTCATGAATTGCACCAGACTCTGTAATTTTCTTTTGCCAATAATTAGCTTTATTTTGTGATTTACCGGCTAGCCAGGAGTCAAATAGAGATCGTTCCGGAGTTTTAAGAAAATTACGAAAATATACGATTACAGCATTTGGTGCTCGTCGTTTTAAATCTGAGGAGGGGCTTGCTGCTCCATCTGTTCCAAGAATATTTTGAATATCGTTCGCAAATTGATAACAAATTCCCATCGTAACAAAATAGTGGTTAATTTCCTCTATTAATTCACTTCTCCCAGCAATTTCAGCTATCCCTTCAATGGCGGCAACAAATAATGGTGCTGTTTTTCCAGCGCTAATCTCAAGATATTTATCTATATCTGGGTATAGTGCATTGTCAAATTCTAGGGCTTGACCAGCAATAGTGGATTTAACGTGATTTGAAAGTTTGGTTACGAGATTAAACGAATTTGATAAATAAGCGGCTTTTGCGGCCTGTTCAAAAGCTTCTGCAATCATCCAGTCTCCCAAAGCTAACGCTATATCTCGGCCATATTTAGCCCAAACAGATGCGTTATTTCTGCGTATAGTGTCTCCATCACAAATATCATCATGAATTAAAGATGCATTGTGCAGTAATTCGACTGCGGAAGCCCAATGTAGACATGCAACACTATCTGCGCCAAATTTTTCTCCTGCACTTAGCGCTATCTTTGCTCTTAATTGCTTTCCCTTTGAGGAAAAATGGTGGGTTGCAGCAGCTGATAAGGGGTGTTTATTTGATGGCAGGATAGAATCAAAAAATTGATTAAATGTAAAATTATAGGATCCATCACTGGTGTATTTATTGGATGGTGAATGCTGCTTTTCACTTATAAAATAGCTATCCGGCATTAACTACTCCCAAAAAAAAGACAGGTTCAGTGTTTGAACCTGTCTTTTATTTAGATATTTATGCTTTTGCTTCAGACTCTGTAACAGCAACGTTCCAGATGATAACTCCGAACGCAATTTTGTTAAGTACGTCTGCAAGGTTGTAAATAATGTTAAGTGTTGCCATATCGGCGCCACCAGCCATGTATCCGAAGAAGTAACCTAACGGATAAATCGCCCAACCAATAGTCACAATCCAACGCATTGTTGAGTAAGCGGATTTAACTGACTCTGGAGCCTCATCGGCAGCAACACGTCCTGCTTCACCTGCAAAAATTTCATACAGGATGTATGCCCAGCCAGCCATTCCGATGATAAATGCCACAGTTACATTCATGTAACCTGCTTCACCTAAATAACCGCCTACAAGCATGATTAGCGTACCGATAGTTAGACGCCAGAAAACACCACCCGAGATATTAGTAATCGCACGCAGGATTAAGTAAAACTCAATCATCAATAGCGGCACTGTGATTAGCCAGTCGATATATCGGTAAACCGTTGGCGTATCTCCTGTTGCCACCCAAACATCACGCATATAAAAGTAATGTACCGCGGCAATTAAAGTAACGAGACCCGAAACCACTAATGATGTTTTCCACTTTGCGGACACACGTTGTGTTTCCATAAAGAAGAAAGCCGTTGAAGCGACTAAGGCCATTGATATCAGCCAGAAGCTGATTCCAACAAAATCATCGCTTTGAAGGTTGTCTGCAGCCATCGCGGCTACAGGTAAAATTGACAGAATACCTGTCGTAATTGCAAATTTCATTGCTTTAATCATTGTCATTAGGACACTCCCAAAAAACTTCGTTCTAGAACGCCCTACCTTTTTAAACACAAACCTTATTTTGATAAAGTTTGTACCCCCCGAGACACCATGTATAAAAATTAACGTATAGGCAAGAAAGAAAATTGTTTTTACAAAAAAAAACATAAAAAATTATATAAATGTTTGAAAAATAGATATAAATTAGATAAAATTAAATAATGTTTTTTTTAAAAAAACAACTTTAAGTTGTAAAAATATTTTAAATAATTATTTATAAGGGTAAATAAAACGCTTGAATCAGTCATTTTTAGCTACTTAAATCATCTTTTGATACTAATTTTTTCAATGTGTTTTTACTTAATTTTTTTTTTATTATCTGTTGAGGGTTGATTTTAATAAAATATAGTAGCCAAATTATTCTATTTTACTTTTAGGGTTAATACGGATTGGGAAAAATAATGATGAGTGATACAGTCTTGTTTGGTGGTTTGGGCATATTAATTTTAGGCGGATTAATTTGGTTTCTAGCTCAAAGGGTATCTAAGAGTAGTCTTTCAGAAAAAACAAGACGACTATCTATATATTTAATTATAGGTGGATTTATATTATGCGTGATTATGGTTATGCGCTGGCACTCGGAGAATTATATTGCCCAGAACAAATTGGGGTCTTTAAATACTCATTGGGAAAACCAAAATTTGGAAACTTTATCATAAAAGTCGATAGAAATTTTAAAAATTTAAGTGTTTTTTTGACATAAAAGTAAAAACAAATGAAGAAAATTGTAATAATTGGAGCAAGCCATGCGGGCATAAGTTGTGCTGAAAAATTACGTAGGTACGGATTTGATGGAAGAATTACTTTGATTGACCGTATTCCTGGGCTTCCAGTGCAGAGACCACCATTATCAAAAGACTTTCTTAAGTATAAAAATGTTGAATTACATGGTTTTTATCTTCGCCAAAAAGAATATTATGAAAAAGAGAAAATTGAACTAGTTACAGGCAAAGATGTAGTTGCCGTAAACAGAGAATCAAATTCGATAATTTTCGAAGGTGACTCAGAAATAAATTATGACGTTTTAATATTAGCCACGGGTGCTGATGCAAAAATTCCCGATTATGTTCGGAAAGATATTAGTAATATTTATGTTTTACGAGATAATGAAGATGCCGTTCGATTAAAAGAAGGGGCATTTATAGCAAATAAAGCTATAATTGTAGGAGGCGGTTTTATTGGTCTGGAGGTAGCTTCATCTTTACGAAGTATTGGACTTTCTGTCGATTTAATAGAATTTGCGCCAAGATTACTACCGCGAGTCTCTTCTCAGTATATTTCTGATTATTTGCAATTAGTTCATCAAAAAGAGGGTGTTTCTATCCATCTCAGTCAGAGTATAGAGGAAGTTATCTATTCAAAATTTAATAAAGTGGAAGCCGTAAAGCTCTGCTCTGGAAAAATTCTGAGGTGTGATGTCTTAATATATGGTATTGGTGTATCACCGAATATAAAACTCGCAAATGATTTAGGACTTTCGGTTGCTGATGGCGTAGAAGTGGACTCGAGTTATTTAGCGGGTAAAAATATTTATGCAATTGGAGATGTTGCCTATTCTTCGGGAGAATTTAATAGTCGAATTGAATCTGTTTTTCATGCCCAATTTAGTGCCACAGTAGCTGCAGCATCGATAACTAACTCTCCTTTACCATCTCAACCGGTATTTTGGTTTTGGTCCGATCAATATGACTTAAAATTGCAAATTGCAGGAATCTTACCAAAACCAAAAAAAGATGAGTTTTTAAGAGGTGAAGTGCGCGAAGGAAAAAAAGAGGGTAGTTTTTCCGTGTGGAACTGGTACCAGAATAAATTAGTTTGTGTTGAAGCTGTAGAGGACTCACAAGCTTACATGGTAGGTAAAAGGTTAATTGAGCAAAATATTCCTATATCTCCTGCAATAATAAAAGAAAGGTCTGCAGATTTAAAAGAAATGCTTAAAAACCTCCTATAAATTAACTTAATTTTCGCTATTTTAATTTTAGAGCTCTTTTTTAGCCAAAATGGAAACCCAATAAAATGAATAAAGCACTATATGGTTATCTCAGTGCAACATCGGGAGCATTAATTTGGGGGGTAGTACCTCTTTATTATAATTTATTATATAAATACGCTTTTATTGAAATTGTAGCTCAACGGGTATTTTGGGCTAGCCTTATATATATTTTTTTATTTGTTATTCAAAAACGTTTGTTAGAAATAATGGACGCGCTTAGCTCTCTTAAAAATATTATTTTATTTTTAGTCTGTGCGCTTTTAATAAGTGCTAATTGGTTATTTTTCATTTTTGCTATTCATCATGGACAATTAATGCAGTCAGCTCTTGGATACTACATTTATCCGTTATTAACTGCTACCCTAGGATATTTTTTTCTGGGTGAGCGCTTAGAAAAAACAACCAAGATCGCATTTTTTTTTGCTGTCATAGCTGTTTTTCTTAAAGGCTCTGCTCTATCAAATTTTCCATGGATTGCAATTAGTATGGCTACGACATTTGCAGCCTATGCGATTATAAGAAAGCAACTCCCAGTGAAATCAGATACGGGTTTAATGATTGAGACAACGTTACTTATGCCGATTGCATTGTTGTATTTTAGCTGGCAGTCAAGAGTTGGCACGCCCCTATTTTTTGGTGGAGAAATTATTGGTTTGATATTAGCCATTTTCTGCGGATTGTTTACCATAATTCCGTTATATTTGTTTCATAATGGGAATAAGGCTTTACCGCTTGCTGTCGCTGGATTGATTTTTTATTTAAATCCAACCAGTCAAATGATAATTAGCATTTTGTTAGGAGAAGACTTCAGTTTAATGGACATTCTTGTGTTTGGTTTAATTTGGATTGGGCTAACAGTGCAATTTTCCCCTATGTTTTTTAACTCTACGCTTGTGTCAAAAAAGCATT
Organism: Alphaproteobacteria bacterium; assembly: GCA_012269555.1. Lineage (GTDB taxonomy): Bacteria > Pseudomonadota > Alphaproteobacteria > Puniceispirillales > Puniceispirillaceae > UBA5951. The sequence goes on along the minus strand of JAAXKA010000088.1, from coordinate 39,098 downwards.
AAAATAGGTACTATGTAAATACCTACTCAGAAATACTTGCTGATATTATTCTGTCTGGTTCGATTGGAGGTTCGCCAGCAGAGATTTTGTATACATTATCCATTCCATCTGAGACCTGGCCCCAAACAGTGTATTGCCCTGTCAAATGTGAACATCCGTCATAGCAAATGAAAAATTGCGAGTCAGCGCTATCTGGATTTGAAGTTCTTGCCATGCCCACGGTGCCTTCCCGATAAGAATAATCGGAAAACTCTGCTTTAAGTTTCTGTCCTGATCCCCCCATGCCATTGCCATCAGGGTCACCTGTTTGAGCCATGAAACCAGGAATTACTCTGTGGAATATAATTCCATCATAAAATCCTGTTTCAGCGAGTTCTGAAATGCGTGCGACATGATTTGGTGCTAGCTCGGGCAATAAGCTGATTTCTATATTACCAGCGGTGGTCTCCAGTGTAAGTTTTAAATCTGTATCTGCCTTAGTTTGCATGCCTATAAATCCTGTTATAATAAAAAATAAAAATAATAATCGCATTATACTGAACCCAGTTTTTGTATTCTTTAAATATATGTGAAATAGGGTGGGGGACTATAATTAGTCAAGCATTGAATTGAAAAAGATGCTATTTTAGCATAATGCCTCTATTTGGGCATCTGTTAAATTACCAGGTACTATCACGACGGGTATTTTGCATCTTGCAGCGCCTTTGCCCGTAATATAATTTACAATAGGACCAGCTGAGTCCGATTTTGTGTTTGCTCCAAGCACTAATTGACAAATTTGCTCTTCTTCTTCGATCAGTTGTAATATTTGGTCTGTAGTTTCACCTTCCCTGATATAAACAAGTGGTGTCTTGCCTGTAAATCTATTGGCATAGTCAGAATAGGATTTGATTATTTCTTCTGCTTGTTCGCGGGCTTCTTCTCTCATAAGAGCATTCACACTAGCCCAATGTCCAAAATCATTAGGTGTAATGACATAGACCAATGCAATATTAGCATCTATTGATTTTGCTCGAGCACAGGCGAAATGAAGAGCCTGATGAAGCTCTTCTGTTTCATCTACAACCACTAAAAAAAATCTATTTTTAGTTTCATTTTGCATAAAAAATCTCAATCCTGATTTGTTTTAAGTTTAACAATATTTGATGAAATATGACAACTTGTTGTTCAAAACCCATCTTATAGGAATCTTACGTTTTTCGAAAGATTGCCGCCGCAAGCCAACCCGCAAAAACAGCAAAAGCTATTGCAAATATTCCATAAAAAATAGAATATTCATGGGCTAGTCTGTAGATTATAGCACTAAAGCCAGCTTTTTTAACAGCTATGGCAGTCTTATCTTCAGCAATAAAACGTCCATTCCTAAAATGAATGATCCGTACCTCATAGTCTCCAGTCGTAATGTTAGCTGGAAGGTCAACCTCCGTTCTAAAAAGTGCTCCTCTAATCACTTGAACTGCATTTTCATTAGTTTTCCATAGGGAGGCGGATTTCATATTGCGGTTTAGTGCCTCTACCCATTCATTATAATTATTTGTGTCAAATTCTCCAGACTTTTCAAATTTTAGGTTTAGAAACTGTGTTCCAATACCCAAAGACTGAAGGACATCTCTGGTCGCTATTTTGGATAAAGTGTCGGTTGAAAATATTTGATAAAAAGCTGGTGCATTTTTCCATTTTATGGAATTGGAATTTACCCAAATACCGCTCATTTTTGATTTTTTTCTCGTTATAATCTCGGTTGGGGGGGCGCTGATGACCACTATTATATCATCGCCATCTTTTCCAGCAATTGAACCAAATAGTAGAAGAGATGCGCCATTAAAATCAGTGTTTATTGAAATATTTGACTTTGATAAATCTGCCACTAGTGCATTTGATTGAGCATAACAAGATGAAAAAAATGGAAAATTAATAATAAATAAAAAGACACCAATCAGTACCATGTGTTTTATATCAGAATAACCACCATATTGGTAAGAAGGGCTCATTTAACTATCTCCGAAGAAAATATATCTAATGGAATGGAGATTAGTTCATAACCTATCCTAATACTTACAAGTAGAACGATGAGAGCTAGCATGCCGCGCAGTTGTTCTCCACGCAACATTCCTCCAAATCGAGTTCCAATTTGTGCACCAATGACCGCACCAAATAAAAGTGTTCCTGCTAATAGAAAATCAACTGTTTGGGTTTGCACAGACTGAAGCAAAGTCACATTTGCTGTAACAAAGATTATTTGGAATAGTGATGTACCAATGACTACGGAAGTTGGCATGCCCAAAAGATAAATCATTGCAGGAACCATAATAAAACCACCACCAACTCCCATAATAGCAGAAAGGACGCCGACAAAAGCTGCTATAGAGAAGGGTACTAATGCACTTATATAAAGTTTTGAGCGCCTAAAACGCATTTTTAGGGGCAAACCATGAAGCCAATTATGTTCATGTAATTTACGACGATAAAATTCTGTTTTTCGTGATCTAATGTAAGTACGAACACTCTCCCAAAGCATCAAAATACCGATAATACCTAAAAAAAACACATAGGATAATTTAATCACTAAATCTAATTGTCCTATCTTTTCTAAAAGTGCAAATAAAAGAACGCCAAGTGATGAGCCTACCATTCCACCAAACAACAATACAGAACCCATCTTAAAATCAACATTTTTGCGACGCCAGTGCGCAATTACCCCAGATACAGAAGATGCGACAATTTGATTTGCCTCAGTTGCCACAGCTACAGGTGCAGGAATTCCAAGAAAAATAAGCAGTGGCGTCATTAGAAAACCACCGCCAACGCCAAAAAGCCCAGATAAAAAACCAATAAAACCACCCAAACCAATGACGATGAAAAGGTTCAACGAAATTTCTGCAATGGGAAAATAAATATACATAAAAAAAAGCTTTATTAAAAACTGAACTGTCGGTTCAATAACCTATCAAAAATACTTCAAAGATTAAAGAAATGAAAGTTGAAACTGATTGTTTCTACTTAATATTGTTGGCTGATTTTTATTTTCTGAAAAAAATCTTATCTTTTCATAACCTTTATCGTTAAAATTTATCTTTATTTCAAACTTTTAGTTTATTGATAAAAGTATTACGTTGGATAAATTTGTTGTCTTAAAAAAGTAAAAACTTAATTTTATTTCAGTTGGTGAAAAGTCTTCTATGTCACGAATGCTTGATGAATTTAACATACATATCGCTTCTGATGGACGTTGGTTTCATGAGGGTGGTGAGATTAGACGTAAAGCCATAGTGAAATTATTTGCATCAGTTTTAACAAAAGATGCTAACGGCAAATATTGGCTAACAACACCAGCAGAAAAAGGAGAAATAACAGTAGAAGATGCGCCGTTTATAATAGTGGGCCTAAATGTACTTAAAAGTGTTGGAGGAGGAAGACCAAGATTAGAATTGGTTGATAATATTGAAAGAAAATATATCGCTGGTGCAAAGCATTCAATCTTTTTCAAAAAAAATAAAAAACAGCAAGAAATACCTTATTTAACCTTAAATAAAGGTTTGATTGCTAAGATTAGTCGTCCAGTTTATTATCAATTAATGGATATGGTCATTCAAAATTCCGATGGTGACATGGGTGTTTGGTCAGCAGAGGAATTCCTTGTTTTACAATGAAGTTTAATTTTATTTACATTGAAAAAATATTTAAATGTTTCTCATTAAAACAAAAAATATAGAAAAATTATGAATACACAAAAGATATATAAAGATGCTTAGCCAAATCAAAACTGGAGTTTTTAGTGAATTTTGTGCTGAAGCGCCATTAAAAGGTATGAGGCCAGCTGCTGTTTTATGTCTTTTGATTGGTGAAATAAACGCGCTTTCTATTTTATTAACAAAGCGTGCCCCACACCTAAATGAACATGCTGGTCAAATAAGCTTTCCTGGTGGAAAGCTTGAATCCATTGATGAGACAATTGTAGATACCGCCCTCCGAGAAACAAAGGAGGAAGTAGGTCTATCATCAAGTGAAGTTGAAGTTTTGGGATTTTTATCACCAGTTGCAACATCAACGGGATATCATATTTACCCAGTGGTGGGATATCTAGATAAAACTCCATCGAGTGCTTCACAACAGTTAATTCGTAACCCAAGCGAAGTCGACGAAATTATAATTTCTCCTTTATCTTCATATCTCGATCCAAATCGTTATCGTTTAAGAACATATAGTTCAGAAACTGGTAGTAAAAGATTTTTGGAAATTAAAAATACAAATCCACTAGTTTGGGGCGCCACAGCTGCTATCTTAAAACAACTATCAGATATTTTACCAAGTAAGGTCCAGAAAGGGTTCTCGATATGAGAAGGTATATTTACATCGCGTGTGCTATTTTAGTGGCTATAATACTGATAGAGGCATTACGACTAATTTCTAACAGGATGTCAAAGGATAGCGAGCTAAGAAAATTTATTGAGAAAAATCGGACCATTTTAGTCTTATTAGTTAGTATAATACTGAGTGTTAGTTCCTTCGCGTTATTTGAATTAAATGGTGCTTCTCCAACAATGCATTACAGTCCCGCCGAGATTGAAAACGGTGAAATAATAGAAGGTAGATTTGATTCAAAGGAATAGGTAAAGACTAAAATTAGTTTTTTTATTTATCAAATGGGCTTTATTGTGCAACGGGAGAAAAAACATAAAAAGATTAGAATTTCCAGCGGGAAAAGCCAGAACGCTTATAAAAAAGATACAAAAAATCGCAAGGGAAAACAATAAAGAGGCCCGTCTCGTAGGGGGGGCTGTACGGAATTTGTTAATGAAAAAGCCTGTTAAAGACTTTGATATGGCAATAAATTTCCCAATAGTTCATTTTATTGAGATTTTAAATAAACACAAAATTAAATTCTATGAAACGGGACTTTCTCACGGCACTATTACGGTTGTTGAAAACGATATCTTAATAGAAGTTACGCAGACTCGAAAAGATATTAAAAGTGATGGACGACGCAGCGAAGTTGAACCTGTAACAGATTGGCTGCTTGATGCACAGCGACGTGATTTCACTATAAACGCAATTTATTTGACAGATGCGAATACTTTATTCGATCCGTGTAATGGTCTTTCAGATCTGCATAATAAAAAGCTTACTTTCATTGGAAGTGCTGATGACCGAATTCAGGAAGATTACCTTCGGATACTTAGAGCTTTTAGGTTTTTTGCATGGATGCCAGAGTTTGAAATACCTCAGGATGATATTGAAGCACTAAAAAGGCATTGTAAGAAATTAAATCTGCTTTCATTAGAGAGAATTACGGACGAATTTAGTAAATGGCTTATGGCAAATAATCCTATTAATTCTCTCTATCTTGCGAAAAAAATAGGCTTGGACAGACTTGGATTTGGTTTTTGTTTTTCTTTGGTCAATCTTGAGATTGATATTTTTAAAAATGCTTTTTTACAACTTGATTGGCTAGCAAGATTAGCGGCAATCACTCCAGTTCATAAAAAAAATAAAATTTATAGTAAAATTAGATTCTCTCGCCATGAGCGAGCGCGCTTTGAAAGACTAATGCAAGAATTGACTTATTCAGAAGCATCAAAACTTATCACCAATCATTGGCAAAAAACAGCTTATTGGCATGCATCTGATTTATCTGACAAAATGCGGATTTATTGTATTCGAAAGGGTTTTTTATTTCCAAAAAATAAATGGGGTTCTATTGATGCTTTCAAAAAACCAAAATTTCCAATTACAGGAAAAGACTTAAAGCAAGCTGGTTGGAGTACGGGACCAGAAATGGGGTTAAAACTAAAGGAACTTGAACACCTTTGGGTTATGAATGAATTTAAACTACCGGAAAATATGGATTTTTCCCCGAAAAACTCTCTACCTAAAATATATGAAAGTTGAATGTTACGGTCATTATTTTGTATGTTTTTCTATTTGAGCTGTTATTACTGACACCAATACTTTAATTATTCAGCCTTCGTAGATTAAAAAAATATGAAGCCTGATAGGAAAATGTTAAATAAAATGTTGGATTTGGAACAAAAAAAAGAAAAAGCTGTGGCATGGTTTCATTTATTACAGGAGGAGATTTGCTCCGCATTTATAGCGATTGAGAATGAGGCTCCAAAACAATCCTCAGACTTAAAAGCTGGCGTTTTTGTTGAAAAGAGCTGGAATAGAGAAGGCGGCGGCGGCGGTAAAATGCGATTGATGAACGGACGAATCTTTGAAAAAGTAGGCGTTAATACATCAATAGTATATGGCGAGTTATCTGAGGAATTTCGGGCGTCTATCCCAGGCGCGAAAAGAGATGGAAAATTCTGGGCAGCTGGAATTTCAGTGGTTGCACACCCCTTGAATCCCTATGTCCCAGCAGCACATATGAATACACGTTTCATCATTACCTCTAAATCTTGGTTTGGTGGAGGTGCTGATTTAACACCAATTCGACCCGCTGATGGACAAACAGAAAAATTTCATGCTGCTCTAAAAAAGGCCTGTGATAATTATAAAAAAGATTCCTATGCGAAATTTAAAAAATGGTGCGATGATTATTTTTATCTGAAACATCGAGATGAGCCTCGTGGAGCAGGGGGGATTTTCTTTGATAGTTTGGACAATGATGATTGGAATACTGATTTTGAATTTATCCAAGATGTTGGTAGTACGTTCAAGAATTGCTATTCTGAAATCGTTAAGGAAACTAAGAATATCATCTGGAATGATTCAGACCGAGAATATCAGGAAATCCGAAGGGGAAGATACGTTGAATTTAATTTACTATATGATCGAGGAACGCTTTTTGGACTTAAGACAGGTGGCAATATTGATGCAATTTTAATGAGTCTTCCTCCGAAAGTTCGTTGGCCTTAAGCTAAAGATACAATCTTGCGACAAATTGTTCCATCTGTGGAAAAAGATTGGCAATTTAGACTATTTTTATGGAAAATAGGGTAGAATTTTTTATTCTCATGAATACTATTACCATAAAAGTAAAAAAAGAAATTTCTTAATAAGATTTGATAAGAAGTCCACCAATAAAATGTGGTGAGGGGAAGATGGCAAAAACAAATACCTCGAAACAAAAGGATAACCCAGTAGATGGTAGACGTCGTGATTTCATAGTGGTTGCGAGCTACGCTATGGCAGGCATCGGGGCGGCAGCTGTTGCATGGCCTCTTATAGACCAAATGAATCCAGCAGCGGATACTTTGGCACTTGCTTCGATAGAAGTTGATATATCAAAAATAGATATTGGACAGTCAATAACCGTTAAGTGGCGTGGTAAGCCTGTTTTTATCAGACATAGAACAGAAGATGAAATCAACACTGCTCAATCTGTTGAGTTATCACAATTAAAAGACCCTCAGCTAGATGTTGATCGTGTGTCAAATCCAAAATATTTAGTTATGATCGGTGTTTGTACACATCTCGGATGTGTCCCTCTTGGTCAAAAAACTGGAGAGATTAAAGGTGAATATGATGGCTGGTTTTGTCCATGTCATGGTTCGCATTATGATAGCTCTGGGAGAATAAGAAAAGGGCCTGCCCCAGTTAATCTGGAAATACCACCCTATACATTTGAAACAGAATCTCTCATAAAAATCGGTTAATTACCTATCGAATAAGGAATATATCATGTCAGCAGATAAATTTTCAAACCCAGTAGTTCGTTGGATTGATCATCGACTTCCTATTTTTTCATTTATGGATCATGAGCTCAATGAGTATCCAACGCCCAAAAATCTAAACTATTTTTGGAATTTTGGATCGCTGGCTGGCATATCATTAGTAATAATGATAGTTACTGGAATTGTTTTGGCAATGAGCTACACACCCCATGTCGATTATGCTTTTCAGTCTGTTGAACGAATAATGAGGGATGTTAATCACGGTTGGTTGCTCCGATATATTCACATGAACGGAGCCAGTTTCTTCTTTATAGTGGTATTTATTCATATTTTTAGAGGTTTATACTATGGTTCATATAAAGCCCCTAGAGAATTACTCTGGATTTTAGGAGTTCTTATTCTTCTATTGATGATGGCAACAGCATTTATGGGGTACGTATTACCCTGGGGACAGATGAGTTTCTGGGGTGCGACCGTTATCACTAACTTGTTCTCAGCGATACCTTTTATAGGCGACTCAATTGTAACCTTTTTATGGGGAGGTTTTTCAGTTGATAACCCAACTTTAAATAGATTTTTTGCTTTGCATTATTTAATGCCATTTCTTATCGTTGGTGTTGTAATTCTTCACTTGGTAGCTCTACATCGTTTTGGGTCAAATAATCCAATAGGTATTGATCCAAGTGGTCCTCAAGATACAGTACCTTTTCACCCCTATTATACAATTAAAGATTTTTTTGGTTTATCTGTTTTCTTGACTTTATTTGCTGCGGCAATATTTTTCTTTCCAAATTTTATGGGTCATCCTGACAATTACATTCCAGCAAATCCAATGCAAACACCCGCACATATTGTCCCAGAATGGTATTTTTTACCCTTTTATGCAATTTTGCGAGCTGTTCCTGATAAACTTGGTGGAGTATTAGCTATGTTTGGAGCAATTGCAGTATTGTTCATTCTGCCTTGGTTAGATAGGTCTCCTATACGCTCTGGAAATTTTCGCCCAATTTTTAAAATTTTCTTCTGGGTATTTTTTGCAGATTGTATCGCACTTGGTTATCTTGGTGGCATGCCCGCTGAAGGAATTTATGTTGTTTTATCCCGCGTTGCGACAGCTTGGTACTTTCTTCACTTTTTAGTTATTCTTCCTTTGTTGTCTGTCATAGAAACGCCCAAACCTCTTCCTCAATCCTTGTCTAAATCGGTGCTGGGAGGTTCAGCTATGGTGGGTGCGGCATCTGCCGTTAAGGAGAAAGTATAATGAAATGGTTTGGTTCATTAATTTTTGGTTGTATCTTATTTGTAAGTAATTCATTTGCCGCTGGCTCTGGTGATGTTGTTTTAAAACACAAAGATTGGAGTTTCAATGGACCTTTTGGAACATTGGATAAATCAGCTATGCAACGTGGATTTCAAGCATACCGAGAGATATGTGCGTCCTGTCACTCACTCAATTATATTGCTTTTCGTAATCTGTCAGATCTTGGTTATAGTAAGGCAGAAATTAAAGCATTCGCGGCAGAATATGAAGTTGAAGATGGACCAAATGATGAAGGGGAAATGTTTATGCGCCCGGGCATTGCAGCAGATAGGTTTCCGGCACCCTATCCTAATGACGCAGCGGCTCGTGCAGGCAATGGTGGTGCTTACCCACCTGACTTGTCTCTTATCACTAAGGCACGTGCCAATGGTCCAGATTATCTTTATAGCTTGTTAACATCTTACAAGGATGCTCCTGCTGATAAGGAAGTTCCCGATGGCATGTATTACAATGCCGCTTATCCTGGTAATCTAATTGCTATGCCACAACCCATATATGGAGATGATGTTTCTTATGCAGACGGCGCTTCCACAGACATATCTTCTATTGCTAGCGACCTGGTATATTTTCTTACTTGGACTGCAGAGCCAAGTCTTGAGAAGCGCAAACGCACAGGTGTAAAAGTAATGATATTTTTGTTAATAATGGTCGGTATGAGTTATGGTGCTATGAGGTTCATTTGGTCTGATGTAAAAAAAGCATAAACTTATTAACTCATCTTCTATTATGATTATGAGTTAAACATTAAATCTAAAATGAAAAACGTCACCATCCTTCACAAGATAATCAGCTCCTTCTACTCTAAATTTTCCTAACTCTTTGCATGCAGCTTCTCCTCCGTGTTTTATGTAATCATTGAAAGCTATCGTTTCGGCCCGAATAAAGCCACGTTGAAAGTCTGTATGAATTACACCTGCAGCTTCAGGTGCCTTAGCTCCTGTTTGTACGGTCCATGCACGAGCTTCCTTTGGACCTACTGTAAAAAATGTTGTTAAATCTAGCAAATCATACCCAGCTTTAATCATTCTATCTAAACCAGCCTCTTTAAGGCCTAGTTCAGCTAAAAACTCATTTGCATCCTCTTCTGGAAGTGATGCTATTTCAGCTTCAATTGCAGCAGATACAATTACTGCGTTACAATTTTCAGACTTGGCTTTTTCAAATACTAATTTGCTAAAAGAATTACCATTAATCACGTCTTCCTCAGCTACGTTGCAAACGTACAAAATAGGTTTTGCTGTTATTAGTTGCATAAAATTCATTCTACGCACTTCATCTTCAGACAGAGGAGTTGTTCTAGCAGGATTTCCATCAGAGAGATTTTGAAAAATTTTTTCCATCAGAGTCAAATCTTGAATTGCTCCTTTATCACCACCCCTTGCTTTCTTCTTGAGACTTTCCATTCTTTTTTCAAGAGATTCAATATCAGCAAGCATAAGCTCTGTTTCAACTATTTCAGCATCTCTTAAAGGATTAATTTCTCCCTCAACATGGGTAATATCCTCATTTGAAAAGCATCTTAGTACATGCGCTATGGCATCAACTTCCCTAATGTTTGCAAGGAATTTATTTCCAAGACCCTCACCTTGTGATGCTCCTTTCACTAGTCCCGCAATATCCACAAACTCAAGCTGGGTTGGGAGAGTCTGCGCTGATTTTGCTAATAATGCGAGCTGTTTCAATCTTTCGTCAGGAACTGCAACACGTCCTGTATTCGGCTCTATAGTGCAGAATGGGTAATTGGCTGCCTCTGCAGCAGCTGTTTTGGTAAGAGCATTGAATAAAGTAGATTTTCCTACATTTGGTAATCCAACGATTCCGCAGTTAAATCCCATTTAAATCTCCAGTAATCTGATTTTCTTTGCGCATTTTAATTTCAGTATTAGTAAGCAAAGATACTCTTGACATAAAAAGCTCAGGATTTCTCTCTGCAAGTTTATTTGATTCTGTTGCAATAATTTGTAATAGAAAATTTAGCCAGCTCCTTTGCTCCTCAGAACTAAAATCGTTTAGAACCCATTTTTGAACTAATTCTTTTTTTTCAGGTCTCCCAATACCCGTTCGTATTCGCCAATAATTTTTTCCCATATTTTCATCTATATTTCTTATGCCATTGTGGCCTCCATGGCCACCACCATTTTTAATTTTCACTTTTCCAGGTTTGAGGTCAATATCGTCATAGAATACATAAATTGAATCTAATGATATTTTGTAAAATCTAGCAACTTGTGATAGCGGTTCGCCTGATTTATTAATAAATAATTGCGGTTTAAGTAATATTATCTTTTGGCCAGCTATTTCTCCCTCACAGATCCTTGCTTTCATCTTATTTTTCCAAGGAGTGAATGAGTGCTGAGAAGCAATTTTTTCAACTATCATAAAACCAATATTATGACGTTGTTTCTGGTATTTTTCGCCAGGATTTCCTAGACCAACCCACAATAGCATGAGACCAATCCATCTCTACTTTTTTCAACTGTTAAAGAGCAAAGGGGCCATAATGGCCCCCTCTAGGTAATTTGTTTTTTACATCTTTATTCTGTTTCGGTTTCTTCGCTAGATTCTGTACTTTCGACTTCCTCATCTTCTTCGTTTTTAACTCCACCACCTGGTGACTGAAGAGTTGCAATGGTAAAGTCACGGTCAGTTATTGTCGGTGTTACACCTTCAGGTAATTCAACCGCACTAATGTGAATGGAATCCCCAATTTTTGCTTCTGACAAATCAACAATTATTTTCTCTGGAATGGAAGTTGGCAAGCAATTTAACTCAACTTCGTAGCGAACAATATTCAAGACCCCGCCTATTTTCAATGCAGGGCAAATTGCTTCGTTAATAAACTCAACTCCTACAGAAACTGAAACAGTGCTTGATTGACTAACTCTGAGAAAATCAAAGTGCATAGGATCATCGGTTACAGGGTGAAAATGTATATCGCGCATTAATACAGTATGTTTTCCGTTATCTACATTAATATCAAGCAAACGGCTAAAAATACCAGGTTCATTAATTATTTTACGCATCATCCGCGCTTCGATCTCAATAGAAATTGGTTGTTTTTTGTCGCCATAAATAACAGCGGGAATTTTGCCTGCACGGCGTGCCGCACGGGCGGACCCCTTACCAACCCGATTACGCAAATCTGCGCTAATCAATGTATTTTCTGACATATTTGTCTCCTTATCATAGTCAGTTTCATGCCTCCAGGGGTGCATGATAATGAGTTGATAGGCATTTTACGCCTAAAAAACAAGAGTAATATATAGATCAACCAAATTAAATTTTTAAATTTTATTGAAAGAGAGAAGACACAGACCGTTCTTCATGTATTCTTCTTATTGCCTCTCCAAGGAGGGGTGCTATGGTTATTTGACGGATATTTGTTGCAACACGCATAGCCTCCGTTGATTGAATTGAATCAGTAGTTACAAGCGAATTTAAAGGTGAGGATGCAACTCTGCTGACAGCTCCCCCTGATAGAACCCCATGAGTTACATAGGCATCGACAGTGATTGCACCGGCGTCTATTAAAGCTTGCGCTGCGTTACATAAGGTACCACCAGAGTCAACAATATCATCAACCATAATACAATGCCGACCAGACACATCACCTATAATATTCATAACTTCAGATATTCCTGCGCGGGGTCTTCTTTTATCGATTATCGCAAGATCAGCCTCAATTCTGCTTGCAATAGCACGGGCACGAATTACTCCTCCGACATCAGGTGAAACAACAACCAGTTCATTAGAATTATAACGAGAGATGATATCTGTTTTAAATACAGGTGCCGAGTATAAATTATCTGCCGGAATATCAAAAAAACCTTGAATTTGAGCTGCGTGTAAGTCAATCGTCAAAATTCTATCTGCACCAGCTGATGTTATTAAATTAGCTAAAAGCTTGGCAGAAATGGGGGTGCGTGGCCCAGATTTTCTGTCCTGTCTTGCATATCCGTAATATGGTAAAACGGCTGTCACACGTCTCGCGGAACCACGACGAAGTGCATCTAAGCAGACTAACAGTTCCATGATATTATCATTAGCAGGGTAAGAGGTTGATTGAATAACAAAAACATCTTCTCCTCTTACATTTTCATGTATCTCAACAAATACTTCCATATCCGCAAACCTTCGTACATCTGCTTGAGTGAGTGATACATTAAGATATGTTGCTATTGCTTCTGCAAGGGGCCGATTTGAGTTACATGACAAGACCTTCATGAGACCATACCTACGAAAATTTGCGAGTACATTTGTTTAACAACCGTGTAGCATAATGACAAGTGGAGAATATCTATATATTACCCTAAAAAACAGGATGCCAATAATCCAATAAAACAAAATAGCAAAAATAACCATAAATGTGGCATAAAGGTTTCTACCTGATCCCAATTACAGAAATTTGTCTACCAAAAAGTGACTCACCTTTATGGGAAGATGAACGATAACTATAAAATAATTCGTGATTCTGATAAGTATCAATATTAATACTTCTATAATGATTAATGTCTGCTCGCTTAAGCAAGGTCACACAGAAGCCTTGTAAATCAAAAAAGAACTTTCCATAAGACGTATCATTTTCTTTTTTTGTATCTGGAGAAAATAAGTTTAGCGCAAATGGTTTTAGGTCTAAAATTTTTTCTCTGAAATCAGCGCTAACTTCATAGCTTTTTTGTTCAATTGAAGGACCAATTACACAAAATATATCTTTTGTTTTTGCGCCGATTTTACACATTTCAAGAACTGTATTTTCGATAATCCCTGAAATAGCGCCTTTCCAGCCTGCATGGCATGCACCTATAACTCCTGCATTATAATCTGCCATTAAAATTGGAGCACAATCTGCTGTTAGTATCCCGAGAAGAATATTTTTCTTCTTGGTAACAATGCCATCAGCTTTATATCCAGAAGCAGGATGTTTAGCATTTTCAATATTTCCCGTATCAATAATAATTACTTCATTTCCATGCACCTGATTTAGAGTAATTAATTGATACCTCTGATGAGCCAAACTTTTTTTAATTAATTGTCTGTTTCGATTTACATTATCGAACAAATCGCCAGAATTTAAAGAGCTATTTAATCCTGAGAACTCTCCAGTCGAACAACCACCTTTTCGGGTAAAAAATCCATGAATCAACATATCTGAGGATAAAAGTTCATGCTTGTAATAGGCAGCGCCAGTAAAAGATTCATGGAGCTGATAAGGAAACATTTTTTCACCTTTTTATTATTAATTTAAGATAAACATACTTGATAGAGTTTAAACTTTAAAGCCAGGTGGAAAACCTTTGCCAATAGGGGTGATTAACCCAACTTGGAAAATGTTTCCCATATGAGCAGGAGAAATCAACCTATCTACAGCAGCAAAAATAGCTCTATTATGTCTAGGATTATCTATTTGTGATAACTTTTGTGCTCTTTGCTTAATACCAATCTGTGTTAAAAAATGCGATTGTGATACGGGCCCAATAAACCTAGCACCCACTTTCTCTACTGTCCTTTCAATTGATTTAAAGTCCACCCAGTGTGATATATCTGCATCCCCCGCTGATGACCATGGTTCTGCAGGTTTATGATTTAAAACTGCCTGAATAGTATCCCCAATCTGGTTAGTTTTTCCATAATCGATAATTAATAAAACGCCACCAAACAGCTTAATATGAAGAGCAACTTCAGTTATAATCTGTTCTGATTTTGGACAATATTCAATTATAGTTCCCTTGTCTGGATTTTTAATGTGGTTTGCATCAAAGTGTTTTAATTGTGTTTCATTTAAAATTGGTCCAGCTACATATTCAAATTTAGAGCTAAAATTTAATAGTCTTTGTCGCCAATTTATACCATCAAAGATTGCTTGGTCTACTCCAAGGGCATCAAAAAATTCATTTGCAACCGCAAACACTGGATTTTTTGGTATTTTCTTAAAATCTTCATGCCAATAAACTGATTGTTTATTAAGTTTAGTTTTCTGTATTTTTCGAAAAGATTTGCTTGTTTCGATCAAGTGGAGAGGTGAACATGAAAAATTTGGATAAATTTGTCTTAATGCCCTGTTAATATCTGCACTCAGTGTGCCAAGACCTGGACCAAATTCGCATAATAGGCTATTAGATGGTTTTCCTGAATGTTCCCAAATGTAGCCAAGAAATGCTCCAATTAATTCGCCAAAGATTTGACTTATCTCAGGACCAGTTATGAAATCTCCTTTACTACCTATTATTTTTTTTGAGTGGTAATAACCAAAATCTTTATGTGTTAGTGCAGCCCTCATTGCATTAGAAACAGAAATAGGGCCTGAACTTAAAATTTCTTTCTTCACCCAATCGAGAAATTTTGCGTTATTCACCTGGGTTCACCTAGAGTCGAAATTACGTTTTAAACTAAAATAGATCAAAATACCTCCGATTAGTATCATTGGGGCCGTTAATAATTGGCCAGTGGTAATTTGAATTGTACCTATACTTCCTAAAAATCCGATATGTTTATCTGGTTCTCTCACAAATTCTACTATTATCCTGGATAAGCCGTATAAAAGAAAAAACATCCCTGTTATTAAGCCGCTTGGTAATTTCGGGTTTAATATCCTCACACCATTAAGAATTATAAATATTAATAAACCTTCCAAAACAGCCTCGTAAAGTTGGCTTGGATGCCGGGGTAGCGGACCACCCGTTGGAAAAATAATACCAATCGGATGAGTTGTTATTCGTCCGTATAATTCGCCGTTGATGAAATTTGCAATCCTTCCCAAAAATAATCCAATTGGCGCTAAGCATGCTAGTAGGTCTGATAACTGAAAAATAGGTATTTTTGTTTTTCTCACCGTTAAAATAGTTGCAATTATCACTCCGAGTAAGCCACCATGAAAAGACATTCCACCATTCCATACTTTAAAAATTTCAATGGGGTTCGATACATAAAAATCAAAATTGTAAAATAAAACAAAACCAAGTCGTCCTCCAATTATTATGCCGATTACGCAAAAATTTGTAAGTCTGGTAATATCTTCTGGCTCAAATGCAGAACTATCTTTTTTTGCCTCTCGGTTCATTAAGAGCATCGTAGTAAATATTCCAGCTAAATAAGCAAGGGCATACCATCTAATTGCTATCGGGCCTATTTCTATGGCTATTTCATTTATAATAGGAAATGTAAACCATTGCTCAGTCATTCTTTTAATCCATATAAGTTGAATTTAACTTAATCATTTTTATCTAAGTTTTTTTAAAAACGGTCTGTTTGTCTTCTATCGTCCTATTGCCTTAAGGTCAAAGACGTATTAATTTTATATTTGATTTCGTATGCAAACAAAAGGTAGCTATTTTAGTGAGGAAAAAATGAAAAACCGTTCAACAATTTTTTCAGACTTAAGTAAAATGGCTCAAGGTGCAGCATCTCTTGCTGATGAAATGAGATTAGAAGTAAAGAACATTATAAATGCGCGTGACCAGCGTAAGCAAAATGAGTCTAATTTAGTTACCTATGAAGACTTTGAAGCACTTACAACAAGGTTGGAGAGTCTGATTTCACGAATCGAATTGCTTGAAATCACGATAGAGAAATCCAAAACAGTAAAAAAACAAAAATCAACAGTATCAAAAAAAATATCTAAAAGAAAAAATTGATATTAATTATCTTTTGCGACTTATTGAAAAATAAGTGAAATTCCTCTAAACATACTACAATATGTATGAAGTCAAAAAGGTACATACTAAATATTGTGTTGCTTGTCCTTAACGTCTTTTGTTAAATTTAGAAAATTTTTCGAGATCAATTTTTTTGAAAAGAAGATCACTGAATGAATGTTTTTATGTCGGGAAGAGTGAATTGGATATTTCAGATTTTATAGACGCCAAGCCAATAGACTTAGTAATGCGGTTTGTAAAACAGCAAGAATGGTTTTTGCATCGCAATAACATAAATGAACTAATTGCAGATGTTCCAGGTAGGTGGGGACAACATCAGTTGCATATTGAGTGGTTCGAGAGTGAAGAAACTCTCGATGTGAGTTGTAATCTTGATATCACTTTTGATAAAATACAGTTATCCGAAGTAACAATGTTAACTTCATTATTGAATCAAGATCTTTGGCTTGGTCATTTTGTTGCGTGTGAGCGCACGAATACCATAAAAGTTAGACATAAACTTATGTTGCGAGGAGCAGGTGGTGCGTCACCTGAGCAAATAGAGGATGTAATCGAAATTGTTCTAGGAGAGGCAGAGCAGGCCTTCCCGACTATATATCAAGTTTTAAATGGTCCATATGCTGCGCGGGATGTTGTAACCTTCGGCATGATACAAAGTCATGGGCATGCTTGATGTATTTAAGAAAATATGACAACTAACGAACTAATGCAAAAAACTCAAAATCAGCCAAAATGGGACTGTAGTCAGCACATTGTTTTAATAGGTTGTGGTAAAATGGGGTCTGCATTATTAGAGGGTTGGCTCCATCAAAAAGAAAATTTTAAGCGTATAAGTATTATCGAACCAGCTGGTATAAGTGCCGAGCTCGAAGCGTTGGACTTAATTACCTGTTATGTTTCACTCGAACAGTTAATAGCACAAGACGCTACACCCATCGATTTTGCAGTTTTGGCTGTCAAACCACAGATGATGTTCGATGCAATAGCACCTTTTTCAAAAATTACTGATGAAAATATTGTTTTTTTGTCAATTGCCGCTGGACTGTCCTCTCATTGGTTGCGGAAGCACTTAAATGGAACTAAACAGATTGTGCGTGCAATGCCAAATACTCCTGCTTCTGTTGGTGCCGGAATAACTGCAATTTATGCAGATGTAGATATACCAAAACAAAAAACAGAATATTGTGTTGATTTACTAAAGTCTGTGGGAGAGGTCATTATGCTCCCAAATGAGCAGATGATGGATGCGGTAACGGCCCTTTCGGGCTCAGGGCCTGCATATGTTTTTCTTTTGGCGGAAGCAATGCAACTTGCAGGAAAAAAGTTGGGTATTCCTGATGAACTTTCAAGAAAATTAGCAAGGGAAACAGTTTTTGGAGCAGGTATGCTTCTGACACAAGATCCATCAGATTCATCAACCTTACGTGAGAATGTAACAAGCAAAGGTGGCACCACTGCAGCTGCTTTATCAGTGTTGATGGAAGAAGATTGCTTTCTTAATCTCATTTTAACGGCCATGCAGAAAGCAGAAAAAAGAAGCCGCGAGCTTGGTGAGTTAGCCTTGCCAAACTAAAATAAAGCGTTATTTTCGTAATACAAGAGGTTATTTTTATTGATAGCGAGAGTGTTTTGGAAAATAATTACCAAGGAATAGTTGATTTAAAAGAATGTCTTTCAGAAGCTCTCATAACAAGACTTCATGAAACAAACGACTTATCAGTCATTTCACTAGACCAATTATCAGCAGATATAAATAAGGATGCTGATTTGGTTAGGTCTGTTTTTCGTGATGTTAACGAATTGTTTTTGTATTGGTTTAATGCACGGATAAGCGAAATATTTGTTAGTCTTACAGCAGAATTCTCGAAAGATTTTGAAGCGACTACTCGAGAAAAAGTACTTGAGACATTAATGTCGATTTTGGAAGCTTTTGCTGATAAGCGCTATATTTTTCAGCGCATACATAAATGGGCTTTGAGGGATTTTCAATTTGGCATCTCAATTACAATTTCTGCCTATCATCTTTGCGACATGATTTTAACTATTTCAGGAGATAAAAAAAAAGACCTCCCAATTGCTGCGGCGCGTCGTTCTATGCGTATTAAAGGATTAATTGGCCTATTACTTAAAACAAGTTTGGTTTGGTTTAAAGATGACAGCGATGGTCTTGCCACAACATTTAGAGAGGTTGACAATAATTTGAGTCAGGCAATTGAAATAGCAGAAAGTTTCAAATTATTCGAAGGCTCTCGTTATGAATAAAACGCTGACAAGAATAATTAGATGCGTAAGTCTCAAGCCCCATAGTCTAAAGTATAAAGTTGTAAAAGATGGCAAATTTTAAACAGTTTTTAGATATAGATATTCGGGCTGGCACCATAATAAAAGTTCAAGAATTCCCCGAAGCGCGTAAACCAGCATTCAAGCTTGAAATAAATTTTGGTCATTTGGGGAATAAGAAATCATCTGCTCAGATAACTGATCTATATGATAAAAAGAGTTTGATTGGAAAACAGATTTTAGCAGTAATAAATTTTCCTCCTCGCCAGATTGGTCCATTTATATCAGAAGTATTAACTTTAGGTGTTCCAAACAAAGACGGTCATGTTGTTTTAGTAACGCCAGAGGTTATCGTCGAAAACGGTGTGCGGCTTTATTAAAGCAAAGTAATAGTTCATCTATATCGGTAAAATAATACGAACACGAAGACCTCCTTTGGGCGATTCCAGCAAATCTAATTGTCCCCCATGACTCAAAATTATATCACTCGCGATCGAAAGGCCAAGACCTGTACCACCTGTTTTCTGGTTTCTAGATGCTTCTAATCTTTTGAATGGAAGGATAGCATCAGTCCTTTTTTCATGTGGTATACCCGGGCCGTCATCATCTATCTGAATTAAAACCGTATCTTCTATTCGCCTAACTCTTATTTCAGCATTAAAAGCATATCGAAGGGCATTCTCAAGGATATTCATTAAGGCACGACGAAGAGAAGTATTAACTTTAGGTGTTCCAAACAAAGACGGTCATGTTGTTTTAGTAACG
>JAAXKA010000088.1:0-19361 GCA_012269555.1 Alphaproteobacteria bacterium | reverse complement strand
AGAAGTATTAACTTTAGGTGTTCCAAACAAAGACGGTCATGTTGTTTTAGTAACGCCAGAGGTTATCGTCGAAAACGGTGTGCGGCTTTATTAAAGCAAAGTAATAGTTCATCTATATCGGTAAAATAATACGAACACGAAGACCTCCTTTGGGCGATTCCAGCAAATCTAATTGTCCCCCATGACTCAAAATTATATCACTCGCGATCGAAAGGCCAAGACCTGTACCACCTGTTTTCTGGTTTCTAGATGCTTCTAATCTTTTGAATGGAAGGATAGCATCAGTCCTTTTTTCATGTGGTATACCCGGGCCGTCATCATCTATCTGAATTAAAACCGTATCTTCTATTCGCCTAACTCTTATTTCAGCATTAAAAGCATATCGAAGGGCATTCTCAAGGATATTCATTAAGGCACGACGAAGAGAGGGTGCACGAATAGGGAAGGTGGGAATTTCATCTTCATTAAAAATTAGCGTTAGACGTTCGGGATAAGTTTTTTGCAATTGCTCAGTAATATCTCGCAAAAGCTGCCTTATATCACCTAAATGAGGTGGGTCTGATGCTTCTCCTCTTGAAAACGCAAGATATGCCTCAATCATAGCTTCCATCTCTGCTATGTCTTTTGTTAATTCTTCAATTTCGGGTGTTTTCTTTAGCAATTCTAATTGCAGTCGCATCCTTGTTAACGGTGTTCTCAAATCATGACTGACACCAGCTAACATAGTTGTTCGCTCATTGAGGTGACGTTTTATACGATGTCTCATTGCTTGAAATGCGCGGCCTGCAGCTCTTATTTCTCTTGCGCCCTCTAAATGAAAAGAATTTGTTATATCCCTTCCAAGTCCCAGTTGTCTTGCAGCTACAGCAAGCCGAAGAATTGGTTTTACCTGACCTTGTATAAAAAAAAGGGCGATTAAGAATAAAATTAGTGAACTGCCAATAGTCCATCCAATAAAAAGCAAGCTTGTAGAACTAAAAAGACGCTTTTTCCCAACTTTAATGGTAAGAATTCCGTTAGGAAATTGTATATCTATAAAAATCTTATCATTATTCTGATTAAGAGCTGCTGTCCAGAGGTAATTTGTACGTGAATTCATCGCTCGTTTAAATGCAAAGGCTGTGTAGTTCCTATTTGTCTCAATGTCTTTACTGACCAACTTTGCATTCTCAACAAAATCAACATTGAATTGGAAATATTTGTGTGCATAAATCTGAAGGTCATAAATTTCTTTTGTTGATGGTTCGGAAGATAATCTTTCAATCAATAATTTTATTTCACTTGCCAGCGCATCCGCCATTTGCCTTGTAACAGAATCCCAATGACGTTCGAAAAAAATTAGTACAGTAATTAGTTGTACTAAAAACATCGGAACCAAAATAATTGCTACTAAGCGATTGAATAACGTTTTCGGCAAATATTGTCTTAACTGCATCCACACATTCCAATTAAATAGTTTTTTCTGTGTTGAATAATTGTTACCTAGTTATTAGTCTTTAACCAATTAATTTATCGATTTGTAGTTTCCAACCAAGATGTCTAACTGTCATGAGAAAGTGAGGTTTTTTGGGGTCACTTTCAAATTTTGACCGCAATCTTGCTATCGCAACATCGATTGATCTACCCTGCATACGTCCTTCTAATAAATCTATCAAATTTTCCCTTGAAAGGGTTTTGTTTGGATTTTTTGCAAAACAGCTTAGCAAATCCTGTTCAGAAGTTGTCAAATACACTTGTATTTCATTGTTGGATAATTTTTTACTCTTAAGGTTAAAAACAAAATTTCCAAATATTATTTCACTATGGCCTGAAGGTGAGGTTAGGGACCGTTCAAGAATTCTCTTTATACGAAGAACGAGTTCCCTTGGCTCAAATGGCTTGGAAAGGTAGTCATCTGCTCCTGCAGAAAGGCCTTCTATTCTGTCTTCAGTTTCACCAAGGGCAGTAAGAAAAATTGCTGGCACAGATGTTTTCTTTCTCAATTCACCGAGCCATTCAATTCCAGTCTTATTAGGCATCATAATATCAATAACTAGTAAATCGAAGTGGATGCTATTCATGTAAGAGTCGGCTTGGTTAGTATTACTTGCGCCAGTTACCCAGAATCCACTTTCTTCTAAAAATCTTTTAAGCAATTCCAATAGTCGTTGATCATCGTCGACTACTAAAACATGGGCTGCAGGTTCTAACAGCTTACCCATCTTTATTTACACTTTTTTGCATAATAGGTTTTTTTTGTTTATCTAGCAAAGCATTTAAAACTTGCTCAAAACCAGCAACATCACTTGCACCAGACTGTAGATAGGCATTAGCAAATCTTGTGCATTGGATATCTGTGAGTCGTGTTTCTAATGCACTACCTTTTGATGTAAGAAATAATAAACGTTGCCGTTTATCTCTACTTCCAATTTTCTGATAAATATAACTCTCCGATATAAGATGAGATAATACCCGAGAAAGGCTTTGTTTTGTTATCCTTAAAATATTTAGAAGATCACTCACTGTCATACCAGGATTCTTTCCAACGAAGTATATAACACGGTGATGAGCTCGGCCTAAACCTAGTTCAAATAAAATAGCATCAGCTTCATTAGTAAAATCACGATAGGCGTAAAACAGCAACTCAATTCCCCGTTTTAGTGTTTCCTTTCGCAGGAATAATGCTTTTTGAGATGATTTTATGTCAGTCATGTTGACCAATAATAACGATCCTGATAGAAAAATAAAGCATTAGTATAGGTTAGAATTATTTTATTACATTTTGCGGCTAGAAAATTAATCATCGCAAAAGTTAACAGACGAGGAAATTAGTATGACTCTCATTCCATTTGATGATAGAGATGGATTTATTTGGATAAATGGGCAGATGGTACCTTGGCGTGAAGCTAAAACACATATTTTATGCCATGGGCTGCATTATTCTTCGTCCGTATTTGAGGGTGAACGGTCATATAACAGTAAAATATTTAAATCTGCTGAACATACTGCAAGGCTAAGAGCATCCTGTAATTTCCTTGATTTTGACCTTCCAATGTCAGATGAGGAAATGGAAAAAATTAAATATGAAGTTTTAGACGCAAACGGCATTATAGATGGATATCTAAGGCCATTTTGTTGGCGTGGTTCTGAAATGATGGCAATTTCAGCACAAGATACAACAATTAATGTAGGCGTGGCAGCATGGAACTGGCCAAGTTATTTTGACCCAGAAACAAAAATGAAAGGTATTACCCTTGATATAGCAGATTGGCGCAGACCCTCACCAGAATCAGCTCCTGTTCAGGCAAAGGCAGCAGGGTTATATATGATATGTACCCTTGCTAAACATAGTGCAGAGCGAAAGGGATTTCAGGACGCATTGATGCTTGATTACCGTGGGTACGTCGCAGAAGCAACAGGAGCAAATATATTTTTTGTTATGAACGATGGAAAAATTCATACACCCACTGCAGATTGTTTTCTTAATGGAATCACAAGAAGAACGGTTATAGACCTTGCAAGGAAGATAGGCTGGGAAGTACAAGAAAGACACATTCATCTCCATGAATTGGAGAATGTAAAAGAGGCATTTCTTACCGGAACAGCTGCTGAAATCACCCCCATTTCGAAAATAGGCACTTTTACTTTTCAACCTGATTTGGCTTGCAGAAGTTTAGTTGAAGCCTACTCAGATGAAACTAATCCAAAATCATAGGATTTAAATCAGAAAAATAAAATTGCTTTTTAAAAAAGTTATCATTCCTTATTTGAGCTTAGTCATCCCGGACTTAAAATAATCAAAACCTGTTTTTAAGGTGATAATTGCACTTATCCAAAATAAGGTAATGCTGGCAGAAGTTAATAAATTATTACCACTAAAAATCATAGATAATATGATAAGGCCAATTGAAATTAGTTGCAGTGTTGTTTTCCATTTCGAAAGAATAGAAACTTGAACTAAAATTCCCTCTTTAGACATATATTCTCTGAAACCTGAAATCATAAATTCTCTTAGAAAAATAGCAAGAGTGGGAACAACGAACATCCAATCTTTAGAAAAATGGGACGAAAGTGCTAATAAGATGCATGCGACTAAGATTTTATCTGCAATGGGGTCTAAAATCCGGCCAAGGTGGGATTGAAGTAATAATTTGCGTGCAAGATATCCATCTAACCAATCTGTAACACCTGCAAATACAAACAGCAGAAAAGCTGCTATGAGCTGGGCATGACTTGTTTCCCTCCAAATGAGGATAGCAATTATCGGGGCAATAGTTATTCGTAAAATTGTTAATAGATTGGGAAGGTTCATTTTATTCTCAAAAATTATATTCACATGAAGTATTTCATTATTTTAGAACTTTGTTCATAATCCTCTTTCGCAACTCTTAACAAGACATTTTCTACTTATAACAAAAGAATACAGAGCTTGGAAGCTAGACCCCCCTAATGATGAAACTACTTAATTCTAATAAAAAAGTAATTAATTGTCCTCACGGTTATGAAACCAGTCATACAAATGTTGAGCAATATTGACAGAAATACCGGGAACTGCTTGTAAGTCTTGTATACCAGCGTTGCTAACTGCACGAGCTGAACCAAAATGATTAAGAAGTGCTCTTTTTCTTTTTATCCCAATACCTGGCACGCTGTCTAACGGGTTTTTAAATTGCGCTCTTGCGCGTTTTGATCTATGGCTATTAATTGCAAACCTATGTGCCTCATCTCTTAAACGTTGAAGATAGTGCATTACTGGGCTATTTGGTTTCAGAGTAAAACTTTTTTTATCTCGCGTGTGAAATTGCTCTCTACCTGCATTTCTATCAGGTCCTTTTGACATGCCAATAGCTACAATATCATTTATACCAAGCTCATCTAATACTTCATAAACAGCGCTAATATGGCCTTTGCCACCATCTATAAGTATCAGGTCTGGCCAGCTTGTTGACTCATAACCTGGGTCTTCTTTTAGCGCTCTCGAGAAGCGTCGATAAATCATTTGGCGCATCATTTTAAAATCATCACCATCATCCACTGCAAATTCACCTATTTTTTTCATATTGAATTTACGATAAGAAGATTTGGCAAAACCATCAGGAGTAGCAACGACCATTGCTCCCACTGGATGATCTCCTTGAATATGTGAGTTATCATATATCTCTATCCGCTCAAGAGAAGCTTTGATCTCAAATGTTGTTCTCAATTCTTCCAGTAATTTGCGCTGGGATGAAGTATCAGCGAGTTTTCGGGCAACAGCCTCTTCTGCATTCTGCAATGCCATCTTCATTATTTTTCGTCTATCACCTCTTTCTGGTTTTGAGATTTCAATTTTGCTATTTGACCGTTTTGATAGAGCAGCTTCTAGTAATTTCCATTCACTTGGAAGTTGGTTTGTTAGTATTAAGTTAGCAGGAATTTTATCAACATAAAATTGTCCTATAAAGGCTGAAAGAACGGATTTTATATCTTCTAATGAATTGACTACTGGGAAAAAGGCAGTGTTACCATAATTGGTTGCGTTTCTAACAAAAAATACCTGCACACAACATATACCGGAAGAAATTGATGCCGCTATTATATCAGCATTTTGTAAAGATTTCAGATTAATATCCTGATTTGCCTGAATTGCTGTGAGCGCTTTAATTCTGTTCCGCCAAACAGCAGCTGTTTCAAATTCGAGGGCATCTGAAGCCTGTTGCATCTCATATGCATATTTTTGTTGTACTGTATCTGAATTTCCAGAGAGAAATTGCTTAACTGCTTTCACTTGCTTCTGATAATCAGATTTTGAAATTTTGTTAACACAAGGAGCTGTACATCTCTTAATCTGATATTGCAAACAAGGCCGTGTTCTAGATGCAAAAATAGCGTCGCTACAGTTTCGCAGTAGAAATGCGCGTGATAAAGAATCTAGCGTATTATTTACTGAATTGGCAGAAGCAAAAGGTCCATAATAACTTGCAGTTTTACGTCTTTTCCCTCTATGTTTTGTTAACAGAGGAAAGTCGTGATCTTCTGTTACCATTATAAAAGCAAAACTTTTATCATCTTTGAGTAGTATATTATACTTTGGTTTCAGTTTTTTGATTAAATTTGACTCTAACAGCAAAGCCTCAACCTCTGAGTGAGTAACAGTGATTTCTACGTATTTAGTTTCGGAAACCATCCGCAACAGACGATTAGTTAGTCTATTTGTTTGGGTGTAGCTATTTACTCTTTTTGAAAGTGATTTAGCTTTGCCAACGTAAAGTGCTGACCCGTTTATATCAAACATACGATAAACGCCTGGCTTGTTGGGTAAATGCCTCACTTGACTTTTTAAATAGGCAAATCCGTCTTTAAACATTGAATTTTTTGTTTTCATAGGTGATCCCATGAGCTATTAAACAATTTTATTTAAATAAAGATACTCTGTTTCGATATTCTAATAAGATCCTATAATTTCATGGCAATTCATATCTTAAATTATTCGAGTATGGAAATTTTATTGTATTGATATAATTTATACGAATCATAAATAAGGATTCTTTTTAAATCTTTATCCACTTTAACTGTGGATAAGTTTGTTGATAAGAATGTATTTTCCCTCAATAACTCGCAGAATTAAGGCATTTTATCTAGTTTGCCTAAATATTAGGCAACAATAAAAAATATAATTAATACAGATAGTTAAAACTTGTCAAGAAAACTTAAATAAAAAAAAATGTAATTTTGTCTTATTTTAGTTTTTTTTTTGGAAAGATGTGAACAACTCCGCATATTTTAAATAAAAAAATTGACGAAAGATTTAAATTTTCAAACTTTTTAACCACTTATTACAAGGTTAAGCCATAAAAATATAAAATAAATAGTCAAAAAATAGCAGCTTACTATTTTTCCTATAGGGCGTTGTGTTAAAATAAAAATGGCTAATGTGAATGTTGCAAAAATCATCGTGGGCATTCCCATAGAAAGCATGTCTTTTGATATTTGAAGCTCACTTACGAACCTAGTAATTCCTAATCCTGCAACAATATTAAATATATTAGAACCAATTATGCTACCAAGTGCCATATCGAATCTACGATGAAATAGGCTTGCAACTGCAGCAGCAATTTCCGGTAACGATGTGCCAAAAGCTATTATTGTAAGACCGATCACAGTTTTTGAAATAGATAGATTATTTGCAAGTTCTACGGCACCTTTTATCATAGTATCTGCCCCAAGAATAAGACCCGTTATTCCAAAAAAACAATAGATAAGCGTTCGTTGAAAAGATAGTTTCTCTGTTAAATTTTTTTCTGTCTCTTTTTCACTTGGTTTTTGTTTAACCAAAAAAAATGTGTAGCTAGCCAGAATAATTACTAATAAAAAGCCAACAAATAATGGAAGCGAATAAAAATAATAAGCAGGTAGACAAATTAGAGCAGTTATAGCTATGAGAAGAAGCATATCTCTTTTTATAGCTAAATCATTAGTATTAATCGTAAAAAGTAGGCCAGTTATGCTTAGAACTACCAAGATATTAGTAATATTTGAACCAATAATATTCCCCCAAACGATCTCTGGTGTTCCATTCAAGCCAGCCTGCACTGCAACAACTAATTCAGGTGCAGAAGTACCGGCGGCAATTAACAGGACTGCGACAACATGAGCTGGAATTCGTAGGTAATGTGCAATCGATATAGTGCCTGGTATAATAACATGTGCAGCAGTTAACAACATAGCCAAGCCGATAGCTAACATTAATATGGGAATAATCATTGTTAGGTTAATTTAATACCTTTTTTGAGAGACGTTATATTAGGTTCTATAAAACAAACCGTGTTATAATTTTATAGTTTTTGAAAATTTTTGGTACCTTTTTGATAAATAAAAGGCAAGCACTTAAAAGTTTTTTTAAAAGTGGTTGTTAGGTATAGCGTTGATCTGATTTTGAAATATTTCTTTTGGAAAAAAGTGACAACATTTCTTTAATTAGGTGCTTTACTAAGAATCATGGAAATTTGCATAGCTATATTAGGCATTTGATTAAGGATTTTTGGCTTTAGATTTTCATTCGCCTTCTGAAGATATTGCGTGTAGCCACTAGAATTCATTATTTTATGAAAATTGGCTATTCTTCCTTTTTCTTCTTGCCAATGAGCGATAAACACTGGCAGTCCAAAAAGGCATGCTTCTGTAACCATATTGACCGAATCTGAGGTCACTATAATTTCATTTGCGATAGAAAAAACCTCCGGATATGGATTGCTAGTTTTTCCATCCCAGAAAATATGTTTTTGCTCCTTGTCAAGGTGCTCAAAAATACTCTTTGCTCTTTTTGGTGTGCGGCTAGATGGTATAATTATGAGCCGTGCATTTTTCGTGTTTGCATACTCATAAACATCCATTGCGAGTCTAGTCAGATTTTTTTTTGTTACTCTATATCGCCTATTATTTCCGCCAAGCAACAAAATGATTTGTGGTTTATCCATTGGGCTAAACCGGTCAATCATTTTGGATCTACTTTCCATAATTTCATCTTTAACTAGCCAACTTAAAGAGCCAGTAGATATGACAAGGTTTGAGTATTTATGTTCTGATGCCGCTAACCTATCATGAGAAGGCACAACTAATACGTCAAAATTTTTGGGTGATATGCCGGGGTCTTGTATATGAATAGTTTTGCTTTTTCCCTTCGATAGTCGTCTTAGGCCAATTGATAATCCACTCATTCTACGTCCACAGCTAATTATATAGTCAGGGTAGGGGCCTCTAATCCAGCTGGGGGTGCGACCAATTGTAAGTCGCCAAGTTGGTATCTTAGCAAGTTTAGGAAATAATCGAAGAATTGGTGTTGGATGTGCCTCTAGTGTATTATATAACAAATTCAATGAATTAGCTATAGCTATAGATTGTTTCAGCATTCCAACAGTTCCGTCTGTAACTATCCAGCATGTTTTTGAATTACTATTAAAGGACACTTTTTTACTATTTTTTATTCTAGCTTACATTTGTTTTTGAAATTTTGTAATATTCTTGCGTGTTTTGGTTTAACTATTTATGGTTTGAAAATCAAATAAGGATTAGATTTATGACTAAAAAACACAAGCTGGATAAAGTTGACAGACAAATTCTATTTGATCTTCAAAAAAATGGAAGATTAAGTAATGTCGAGCTTGCCAAAAATGCAGGGATATCTGCACCGCCATGTCTCAGGCGCGTAAGAGCTTTAGAAGATGCAGGGGTTATTAGAGGATATAATGCAGAAATAGACTCAGAAGCTGTAGGTTATACGGTCACTGTGTTTGCATTTGTTGGGCTAACTAGTCAAGCAGAGGTAGATTTAAAAAAATTCGAAAATATGATATTAAGTTGGGAAGAAGTAAGAGAATGCCATATGCTTATGGGAGAGATAGATTTTCTACTTAAGATTGTTTCAACTGATTGGGATGATTTTCAGAAATTTTTAACTAGTAAGCTCACTCCCGCTCCCAATGTAAGCCACGTAAAAACAGCTGTATCGATAAGGTCTGAGAAAAATCTTCCAGGTGTTCCTATGAACATTAGATGAGGTTGAATAAAGATGGGTATAGCAGTTCAATAATTATCCATTATAAACCGAAATAGATATTATTTCATAAGGATGAGGACCTCTAGGAGTTTGTACCTCCACGGATTCACCCACTCTCTTTCCTATAAGACCTTTTGCGATAGGAGATGCTGTTGAGATTTTTCCTTCTTCCAGCTCTGCCTCATATGGACCAACAATCGAATAATTATATTCTATATCTGTAAGTTCATCAACAATTACAACAGTTACACCGAATGTCACTGTCTCGCCTGATATTCTGCTGGTATCTATTACTTCAGCTCGGCTTGTTACATCCTCTAACTCTGTGATTCGACCCTCTATAAACGATTGGCGCTCCCGAGCAGCATGATATTCAGCGTTTTCAGAAAGGTCGCCGTGCTCTCTAGCGTCAGCAATTGCACGAATAACCTGTTGTCTTTCAACGTTTTTTAGCTGTTGTAGTTCCGTCTTAATTTTTTCTAATCCAGATTGCGTGAATGGAATTTTTTCCATATTTAGCCTCTTATCGCTTTACAAATAAAAATATATTTAAAAGTTAAGTGTAATGAGATTTAATTTAACCGTCTAGGCTTAGTATGTTTAGCTCTTTGCGACATGTAAATAATCTTGTATAGACTTTGCAGAAATTTTAATTTTTTGCAATGCAACAATAGCAGCAACTGCTGCTCTACTGCCAGAAACTGTTGTATAATATGGAATATTGTTTGTAAGTGCTGTTTGTCTAAGGGATAAACTATCTCTTATTGAAGCGACTCCTTGTGCTGTATTAAAAATAAGATCTATTTGACCTGATAGCATCGCATCTACTGCATGTGGTCTACCTTCGAGAACCTTATTAACTCTTTTAGCTGCAATACCTGCATTATTTAGATATTTAGTTGTTCCCTCTGTTGCCAATATTTTAAAACCAGAACCGATAAGAATATTGCAAATTTCCACAAAGGCGCGCTTATCTGCATCTTTTACTGAAATAAATACTGTTCCAGCTGTTGGCAATTTAACTCCTGCTGCTAACTGGCTTTTTGCGAATGCAATTCCAAAGTCCTTATCAATGCCCATGACTTCACCAGTTGATTTCATTTCTGGGCCAAGAAAAACATCCACACCAGGAAAACGAGCAAATGGGAAAACGGCTTCCTTAACTGCGACATGTTTCTGTTTCGATGTAAGTGTTTTCATTGAAGATAATTTTTCACCAGACATAATTTTTGCAGCAATCTTTGCAATTTGATTTCCTGTTGATTTTGCAACAAATGGTACTGTTCTGCTTCCTCTGGGGTTTACTTCTAAAAGAAATACCTCATCGTTTTTAATTGCAAACTGAACATTCATCAATCCAATAACATTTAATGAAAATGCTAATTCTCGAGTTTGCTGATGAATTTTCTTAAGCACATTAGGATGCAGGGTTTGAGGTGGTAGTGAACAAGCTGAGTCTCCAGAATGAATACCTGCTTCTTCAATGTGCTCCATCACTCCTGCAATGAATACATTTTCAGCATCGCATAATGCATCTACATCTACTTCAATCGCATTTTCTATAAAACGATCAATTAATACAGGATTATCACCTGACACTCTTACGGCAGTTTGCATATATCTCTCTAAATCAGAGAGTTGGAACACCACCTCCATTGCTCGACCACCTAAAACATAAGATGGCCTTATTACCACTGGTAGGCCAATCCTTTTCACAATATCAATCGCTTCACTTACTGATGTGGCAGTTCCATTTTCTGGTTGTTTTAGAGATAAACTCATAATGAGCTTTTGAAACCGTTCTCTATCTTCAGCAAGATCAATTGAATCTGTGCTAGTTCCTAGAATATGAATGCCTGCGGCTTCTATGTCTCCCGCAATTTTAAGAGGAGTTTGGCCCCCGAGCTGCACGATCACTCCTTTCAAGGTACCTTTTTCCTGCTCTTTAAGTAATATTTCAATAACATCTTCACCGGTTAATGGCTCAAAATATAATCTATCTGATGTATCGTAGTCCGTTGAAACTGTCTCAGGATTGCAATTAATCATAATTGTTTCAAACCCTGACTCCGACAAAGCATAAGCCGCGTGAACACAGCAATAATCAAATTCTATCCCTTGTCCAATTCTATTGGGACCGCCACCTAATATAGCAATTTTTTCTTTATCAGAGGGGTCTGCCTCGCATTCTGCATCAACGTTTTCCTCATATGTGGAGTAGAAATAGGCTGTCTCCGAGGCAAATTCTGCAGCACATGTATCAATACGCTTAAAAATGGGATGTACGTTAAGAGATCTGCGCACCTGTGTCACTTTTTTTTCTTCATTATGAGTCAAATATGCAATTCGCTTATCATGAAATCCTGCAGACTTTAAAAGCAAAAATTCTTGTTTATTATCTGGTAGTCCAACTTGAGATAGCTCCTTTTCAATTTCGATTATAGATGCAATTTCTCTAATAAACCAAATATCCCATTTTGTTATGTTTTGAATTTCTTCTATATTCATGCCGCTTCTTATAGCTTGCGCTATACGTAAAATTCTGTCTGGGGTTTGCTCAGAAAGCCACCCATTCAATGCATCCCTGCTTAACTCATCTGTGGATCCAGGTAAGCTAATCTCATCAAGGCCTGTTAACCCAGTTTCAAGTGAACGAAGTGCTTTTTGCAAGCTTTCCTTAAAGCTTCGGCCAATAGCCATTGCTTCACCAACTGACTTCATGGAAGTCGATAAAATAGCTTCTGAGCCACTGAATTTCTCGAATGTAAAGCGCGGAATTTTAGTAACGATATAATCAATTGTTGGTTCGAAACTAGCTGGCGTTACTTTGGTAATATCATTCGCTAATTCATCTAGTGTGTAACCAACTGCTAGCTTAGCGGCAATCTTTGCTATTGGAAATCCTGTAGCTTTTGATGCAAGTGCCGATGACCTACTAACCCTAGGATTCATTTCAATTACAATTATTCGACCTGTGTTGGGGTTAATTGCAAACTGAACATTTGAGCCTCCTGTATCAACACCTATTTCTCGCAAGACAGCAATGGATGCGTTTCGCAATGTTTGAAGTTCCTTATCTGTAAGTGTTAGGGCTGGAGCGACAGTTATGGAGTCTCCTGTGTGAACTCCCATCGGATCTACATTCTCAATGGAGCAGACAATTATGCAATTGTCAGTGTTATCACGAACCACCTCCATTTCAAATTCTTTCCAGCCGAGAAGTGATTCTTCAATAAGAACTTCATTTACGGGAGATAGCCGAAGACCGTCAGAAACTATCTGCAAATATTCAGCCTTATTATAAGCAATACCGCCACCTTCACCCCCAAGTGTAAAAGAAGGCCGGATTATAGCGGGCAAACCAACGAGATCTAACGCATCTTCAGCATCTCCTAAAACTCTAATTGTGACTGAGCGAGCGGACTCAAGGCCAATTCTATCCATAGCAGACCTAAATAAAGACCGATCTTCTGCTTTAGCAATAGCCTCTGGTTTTGCACCAATCAATTCAACGTTATACTTTTCAAGTACACCCATTTCATGTAATTTTAATGCCGTATTTAGTGCTGTTTGGCCGCCCATAGTAGGTAAGATTGCATCTGGAAGTTCTTTGTCGATAATTGTTTCAACCATTTCTGGTGTTATGGGCTCTATATATGTTGCATCTGCTATTTCAGGGTCAGTCATAATGGTGGCTGGATTAGAATTTATGAGGATAATACGATACCCCTCTTCCTTTAGGGCTTTGCACGCTTGAGTCCCTGAATAATCAAATTCACATGCTTGACCAATAATTATAGGACCAGCACCAATTATTAAGATGGATGATATATCACTTCTACGTGGCATAATTATTGGCTCTTTTTTCCATTAAAGAGGTAAAATAACTAAATAAGTTTCGAGAGTCATGTGGCCCTGGGGAAGACTCTGGATGATATTGCACTGAAAATGAAGGCAATGTCTTATGTCTTAGCCCCTCAATACTTCCATCAAACAACGAGCGATGGGTCACCTCAAGGGAATTCGGGAGGTCATGCTCATTAACTACAAATCCATGGTTCTGGCTAGTTATTTCTATTTGATTTGTTATTAAGTCTTTTACAGGGTGATTCGCCCCTCTGTGCCCCCTATTCATTTTTGATGTGCTTCCACCCAATGCAAGCGCGAGGAGTTGATGTCCAATGCAAATTCCAAACAAGGGTATTCCAGTTTCAACTAAAGTTCGAATTTCACTACCTGAATATTTAGATGTAGCTTCAGGGTCTCCTGGTCCATTAGATAAGAAAATACCATCTGGATTGTGTGATAGAACATCGTTGGCAGTGATATTGGCAGGCAGTAGAATAACTTCACACCCCGCTGTTTCGAGACATCGGAGAATATTATGTTTAGCGCCAAAATCAATTGCGATAACTTTGTGCTTTTTTGTAACATTTAGACCAGACGATAACTTTTTCTCGAAATCAAATCGGTAAAGACCGCCCGACCACTTCGTGGTGGCTGAGCATGTAACCGTTTTCGCAAGATCCATGTCTTTCAGACCTGGCCAGGCGGCTATTTTATTTTTGATGGTCTCAAAATTAAAATCTGCATTCTTTTTATAACTTAACAGCGCTGTTTTGGCTCCTTCATCACGGATTTTTCGAGTTAGGGCACGTGTATCAATTCCACTTATGCCGGGTATCTTATATTTCTCGAGCCATTCGGAAAATGACTGAGTGTTTCGCCAATTAGAAGGTTCCGTTATTTGATTCCTGGTTATGAGGCCTAGTACAGAAGGTTTGCCCGTCTCCATGTCTATTGGGTTTGTTCCAACATTTCCTATATGCGGAAAGGT
Organism: Alphaproteobacteria bacterium; assembly: GCA_012269555.1. Taxonomy (GTDB): domain Bacteria; phylum Pseudomonadota; class Alphaproteobacteria; order Puniceispirillales; family Puniceispirillaceae; genus UBA5951. The sequence goes on along the minus strand of JAAXKA010000088.1, from coordinate 5,010 downwards.
GAAATTAATTATCTGTCCAGCATAAGAAGGATCAGTTAGTATTTCTTGATATCCTGTCATTGAGGTATTAAAACACAATTCGCCTACCGATTCGTGTTCTGCACCAAATCCATATCCATAAAAAATAGCTCCACTATCTAAAACTAGTAGAGCATTATTCTGACGTTTCAGAGTATTTGGCATGATTTTAATTATCTGCTTTCTAAGAAAGAAATATATTTGTCAATATCGGGTTTACCTATCTGAAATTAATAGAGTTTTTTTTATTTTTAGAAAATACAAGCTGCTATTAATAAATAATTAAACTTTGATTTTTTACAAAACTCGGATGCTAAGGTCAAGAGTATGACATAGATTATAATACGGCAAATTTAAACATAAACTTGCCAGATTTGTTCCCTTTTAGTATGGAGAGAATTTAAACGTGTGATAGTAAACCAAAAACCCTAAAGATTGATAGTAGTCATGAGAGATAAGATATCAAGTTCTATGAAGGATGCGCTAAAGGCTGGAGATAAAGTTGCTCTATCTACAATAAGGCTTATTGCTGCGGCACTAAAAGATAGAGATATCACCGCCCGAGGTAACGGTATATCCGAAGGTATTAGCGATAATGAAATCCTATTGATGTTACAAACTATGATAAAGCAACGCCGCGAATCATCAGTAATGTACAGAGATGCTGGTAGGAATGAATTAGCTGAAACGGAGGAGCTAGAAATAAAAATAATAGAGGAATTCTTGCCAGAGCAACTGGGAGAAGATGAAATCAAAGTAGCTATTGAAACAGCAATATCCCAAACTAATGCTATTTCTGTAAAAGATATGGGTAAAGTAATGGGATACCTAAAGGAAGAGTATACTGGTAAGATGGATTTTAGTAAAATTAGTGCAAATGTAAAAGGCGCATTAATCTATTTATCAAATAATGGATGATATTAGCTTTTGCCCTTTATTGAGCTTTGCGATTAGAATTAATTTCACAAATTTTATTATCTATTTTAAAAACTATCTGATTTTACATGACAATCACTCCTGAATTTATTGAAAAACTGCGCGACAGGATTAGCCTTTCTAGCATCATAGGTAAACGTGTAAAGCTTACAAAAAGAGGAAATCGATTTATTGGTCTGTGTCCTTTCCATAGTGAGAAAACACCCTCATTTAATGTGAATGATGATGAAGGTTTTTTTTATTGTTTTGGGTGTGGCGCAAGTGGTGATTTAATAAATTATGTTAGAGAAACAAATGGTTTAAGTTTTTTAGAGTCAGTGCAGGAGTTGGCAGATATCGCCGGTCTACCCATGCCTGAATTTAGGCCTCAAGACAGTGCAAAAAAAGAACGCAACATAACATTGTTGTCTTGTTTTGAAACCGCAGCAGAATTCTTTCAAAAAAGTTTGAAATCAGATCAGGGCCGTAAGGCCTTAGATTATCTTAACCAAAGAGGACTTACAGAATCAATCATCGAAGAATTTAGACTTGGATATGCTCCACGGGTAGGTCTTCATCAATACCTACAGAATAAGGGTTATGTGGAGGAAGTTTCTAAATTAGCAGGTCTCACATCTATCTCAGAACGAGATGGACAAAAATACGATTATTTTAGGGAAAGAGTTATTTTTCCAATTGAAAATAGGAAAGGACAAGTGATTGCATTTGGTGCAAGAGCCATGGGAGATTCTAAACCAAAATATCTTAACTCACCAGAGAGTCCAAGTTTTTCAAAGAAAGCTGTATTATATGGGTGGCCGCAAGCAAGAGAGAGAGTTAAACGTAATTTGCCTTTATTGTTGGTGGAAGGCTATATGGATGTAATATCAGTCACTGCATCCAAAAAAGCAGCGGCACTTGCTCCTCTCGGAACAGCTCTTACAGAAGAACAAATAACCCTCGCATGGAAATTACATGATGAACCTATTCTGTGCTTTGATGGAGATGTTGCGGGTAGAAATGCTGCGAATAAAGCTATTGAAAAAATTTTACCAATCCTAGAACCTGGTAAAACGGTAAGAATAGCCACGCTCCCAGATGGGAGTGATCCGGATGACTTGATTCGCCATCAAGGTGCCGAAGGATTAATGCAAATTATTGATAGCGCTTCATCATTATTAGATGCAACTTGGACAGGAAAAGCAAATTCGCATGATTTGGTTCAACCTGAACAACGTGCTTTATTTTGGCAAGAGATACGAAAACTTGTGCGTACTATCGCTCATAATCAAATGAGAGTGGCATTTGGTGACGAGATTGAGAGAAGAATCCAAAAGATGAGAGATATGACGAGAAGAAATGAGGCTTTGTCAGTTTATAACTTTAATTCTGGTTTACGTGTAAATGTAAGAAGACCAAGGACTGGTTCTATTAGAAGAATGCAAATACTACTGGGCTTGCTTATTTCTTTTCCGCAGATAGCAATTGATAAATTTGACGTTCTCTCAACGTTGGAATTTGGAGATTTGGATTGCGAAAAATTGAAAAATCATCTATTTGATATTTTATTTCGCGAAACTGATCTTGACGAGAAAGAAATAAGGCAACATCTATATAATCTGGGTTATGAAAAAACATTAAGACAAATTGATGGAATGTTATCCGATTTGAGCTTGAAAAATCAAAAAGCGGGTATCGAATTAGATGAAGCTAAGCTAAAGGTTGATGAAATTATTTCGTTATCGCTTGCACCAAGACGTCGTTAAATAATGTTTGTTTACAATAAGCTCGAGTTTGGGAGCTGGAGGGTTTGAATTTATGGCAAGAAAACAAGCTGTCGCCACCGCCGCAGCAGAGGTATCGGATGCACCTGTTCTGGATACCAATAATTCAAAAATTAAAGCTCTCATTAAGAAAGGTCAAAGTGCAGGCTTTGTAACCCATGATGATCTAAACTCTGCACTACCGCAGGAGGAGTTAACGTCCGAGCAGATAGAAGACGTAATGTCTGCCTTGTCTGAAATGGGTGTTATGGTAGTAGAGTCAGCGGAGCAAGACGAATCAACTGTCGATGAGAGTGAAAGTGGAAGCTCTACTGGCAATGTGTCAGATAATGAAAGCGCTGGTTCTGATGATCCAGTTCGGATGTATTTGCGTGAAATGGGTTCGGTCGAGCTATTGTCTCGTGATGGTGAAATCGCGATTGCCAAGCGAATTGAGGCCGGTAGAGAAATGATGATAGGGGGAATATGCGAGAGTCCACTTACAATAAGAGCTTTGTTGCAGTGGAAAAAACAAATTACTGACGGCGGTGTGTCACTGAGAGATATAATTGATCTGGATACCACGTATACAAAACTAAATGGAACTCCGATTGAGGATATGTCTATTATATCGAACGTATCTGACCATGTCATTAACGTTGCAAAAGATTTGTCTGAAGAAGAGGAGGAAGACGAAGTCGAAGAAACTGATGAGTTAGATGCTAACGACGAAGAGACAGGAGAAGAAGATGACTCAGATGATGGAGATGATCTAACTTTGTCATTGGCAGCGATGGAGGATGCTGTTTTTGATGATGTAATGGCCACGTTAGATGAAATAGCAGGGACATTTAAAATTTATGAAACATTGCAAGAGAGACAGTTAGCAGCAGAAGAGCTCTCCGAAGATGACCTTGAGAAACTTCAAAACAAACGTATTTTATTAGCAGAGCAATTACAAAACGTGTATATTAATGTGAATAGACTTGAAGCATTGGCATCCCAATTGTCTGAGTTAAACAAGCACCTCAACTCGCTTGAAGGGCAGTTAATATCTATTGCCGTTAGTTGCGGCATTTCAAGAAATCAATTTTTAGAAGCTTGGTTGGGCCATGAATTGGAAACAGAATGGCCTCATCCTAAATATAAATCTAAAGCATGGCAGAAATTCAGAGACTTGCATGCAGCCACCGTAGTGGATATCAAGAATAAAATATCTTTAATAGTAGAGGACGTAGGGTTATCTGTTCCTGAGTTTAAGGAAGTTTTTCTTACTATACAAAGAGGTCAGAGAGAAGCAGCACGCGCAAAAAAAGAGATGGTTGAAGCAAATTTAAGGCTGGTAATATCCATTGCAAAGAAATATACAAATCGAGGACTTCAGTTCTTAGACCTAATCCAAGAAGGTAATATTGGTCTTATGAAGGCTGTTGATAAGTTTGAGTATAGACGTGGCTATAAATTCTCAACCTATGCCACCTGGTGGATAAGACAAGCAATAACTCGTTCAATTGCAGACCAAGCCAGAACTATCAGAATTCCAGTTCATATGATAGAAACAATTAATAAATTAGTCAGGACATCACGACAAATGCTTCATGAAATAGGAAGAGAGCCAACACCTGAAGAATTGTCAGAAAAACTTTCTATGCCCCTAGACAAGGTTCGTAAGGTAATGAAAATTGCTAAAGAGCCAATTAGTCTTGAAACTCCAATCGGTGATGAAGACGATAGCCAATTAGGCGATTTTATTGAAGATAAAAATGCAATACAACCTCTGGAAGCGGCAATTCATTCTAATTTAAGGGAAACAACTACGAGGGTATTGGCAAGTCTTACACCTCGTGAAGAACGTGTCTTGCGTATGCGCTTTGGCATTGGTATGAATACAGACCATACATTAGAAGAAGTTGGACAACAATTTTCTGTCACCAGAGAACGAATTAGACAGATTGAGGCGAAGGCTCTAAGGAAGCTCAAACATCCTTCGCGCTCTAGAAAACTTAGAAGTTTTCTAGAACAATGATGGTTATCTGTTCTGGGCCTGTAGTTCAATTGGTTAGAACCCACGGCTCATAACCGTGTTGTTGCAGGTTCGAGTCCTGCCGGGCCCACCAACAGATAATTTTTTTAATATTTGTTTCTACCTATTGAGTCGGAATAGATGACTTTCGCTTTTTCTTTTTCTTTTTCTTTTCAGGGTTTAATTCGACAGGGGCAGGTGGGCCAATAAGATCCGGTTTGAAGGTTATATTTGGGTCAAATAAACGAGCAATTTTTTGGGCATCTAGCATAGTTTTTTCAGCAATAATCA
>JAAXKA010000240.1 GCA_012269555.1 Alphaproteobacteria bacterium | reverse complement strand
GTTCTTTATTGAAATACTTTGCAGGATCAGAAAACTCAGCCTGCTCGTTTTTATTGAGTAACCTTTTTAATTTTATCACAGAGCCTATGTTGTCTTTGAGATGCGTTTCAATTTCACCAATAATTTTATGGCTATTAAATTTTTGCTGGAGTTTTGGTAGCAAAAACTTATCCAGCCAGTATTCATACACTTTTGTACTCTGCGGAAAAATAGGTGCCGGTAAGGATATGAAAATTGTACACAAAATAATTTTGAAAGTGTTCTTCAAGACAAAAATCTATTTATTAATTTAGTGCTTTCTTGCCATAAACGATCTGCAATATCCGATTTTAAAGCCTCTTTTGAGGGGTTTGATTCACTTCTCTTTATGAAATACTTACCAGAAACGTTTTGCACCGTCTCGTTCGTTGCTAGATAGACAAGAGTATCTGCGCCTTCCTCAGGTGATATGCCTCTGTATTTTAAAACTAACCTAATAATAAACTGTAAAAGTCCTTTATGATCTTGACCTATGTTCGTATTTACGATTCCTGGATGTACACAATTTACAGATATATTTTTTTCGGTAAGATTTTCTGATAACTTTAGTGTAAACAACAAATTACATAACTTAGACCTTGAATAACGTTCGTACCAACTTTTCGAATTGCTACTGTCTAAATTATTAAAATCTAGAACTGCAGTTTTATGAGCGCTACTCCCTACGTTAATTATTCTGCCGCCTTCATGTATTAAATTTTTTTCAAGAAGCCTATTTGTAAGATAAAAGGGACCTAGATGGTTTGTTGCAAAGACTTTTTCAATTCCCACACTATTATACGATTTCTTAAACAAAATAGTTCCTGCGTTATTGATCAGACAATTTAGCTTTATCTTAGATTTGCTAAATACATTCACAATTTCATTAATATCATCAGGCTCAGACAAATCACATCTTAAGAAACTTACCTGTTTGTCGTCGCAAAATGACTTAAGTTCATATTTTACAGCATCTAATTTATTTTTATTTCGATATGTAATAAAAAGCCGATGGTTCATCGCTAATAAGGACCTCGCAGCGGAAAGTCCAATCCCGTCAGTTCCTCCAGTAAGAAATATATTTTGCATAAACCTTCCCTGTAGAAATCTTCCATCCAAGCAATGGCATTCTTTTATACAATAATTATTATTTTAGCCCCTTTTCTATTAATACTAAATAGATAATCAATTTACGCGACGTAAGCCTTGTATTAAATAACTCAATGCATTATTTCACGTTCATCGGAGGAGAGGTTTTATGATAGAGGCTTGGTCAAATCAAGTAATTAAGAATAGAATTTTCATACTTATAATAACAGTTTTACTGATTTTAGTGTCAGTTTTTTCTATCTCTAAAAACCCTATAGGGGTTAATAATTCAAATGAAATGTGGTTCCTTGAAGGCGATCCAACGCTTTTAGCTCATGATAAAATGAGAGATCTATTTGGAAGCACTGAGTCTCTAGTTGTCGGTATAGAAGCGAGACCAAAAGATAAAGACCTTTTCAATCTTGAAACTGTAAAGATGATTGAAGAAATTCATGCAATGTTAGAAGAACATGAGGTGGTTGAGAAGGTTGATAGTCTAGCCAGATATCAGAGGACATATAATCGAGGTGGGGTTGTTGCTACAGACTATATTTTCGAGGACATAGAGAATTTAGATGATAATTTAGATCAATTAGACACGGCTAGGATTGCCATGCAGGATGAAAACCTAGCGCTCGACACCCTTATAAGCAAAGATTTTAGGCATACCAGAATAATTGCAAGAACGGAGTATATTGTTAACGGACTTGATCACAAGCTTAAAGTTGTAACGGATTTACGTAACTTTATAAGCGAGATGGGATATTTGGAAAAGGGATATGATATAAAGTTTGGAGGACAACCGGTTTTAAATGAACGTTTCACCGTAATCAGTAACTCAGATGCCGCTTGGCTAAATCCTACTGTTGCTGCTATAATGATGATTGTCTTAGGCATTGTTTTTAGATCTTTGACCGGTATTTTGGCTCCCTGGGTCGTTATTGGTACAGCAGTCACAATGATGACCGGTTTACAAGCGTATCTTGGCTATAATATAACTCCAGTAAACCAAGCTTTAATTCCTATCACAATGTTGTTAGGTATGGCTTGCACGGTTCACGTAA
>JAAXKA010000205.1 GCA_012269555.1 Alphaproteobacteria bacterium | reverse complement strand
TTTTAGTTCCAAATCCATCATACCCAATTCACCCATATGGTTTTATAATTGCTGGAGGCTCTCTGAGACATGTACCAACCTTATCAAATGGACAATTTGATGAGGATGAATATTTCAAAACCCTTACTCGTTCATTAAAACATATTTCACCTAAGCCAGTTGCTATAGTGATTTCCTTCCCATCTAACCCAACAACAAAAACTTGTACACTAAAATTTTATGAAGAATTGGTTAAGGTGGCAAAACAAAACGAGGTCTGGATATTGTCTGATCTAGCATACGCTGAAATATATTTTAGTGAGACTCCTCCCCCTTCAATTTTACAGGTACCAGGTGCGAAATCCGTAGCAGTTGAATTTACATCGATGTCAAAAACATTTAGCATGCCAGGTTGGAGAATGGGATTTGCTGTGGGCAACGAGATACTGATAGGAGCATTAGAGAAAATTAAATCCTATCTCGATTATGGAGCATTCACTCCTATACAAGTTGCAGCAGCCAGTGCATTAAGCTCGGATCCAAGCACAATAGCAAAAGTTAGAGAAGTTTATAAAAAAAGAAGAAATGTATTGGTTGACGCTATGAGTAAGGCAGGATGGGAAATCCCTTCACCAGACGCAACAATGTTTGCATGGGCGCCAATCCCAGAAAAATTTAAATCTTTAGGTTCGTTAGAGTTCTCTAAAGTCCTTCTTAAAGAGGCTGACATCTCTGTTGCGCCTGGAATAGGATTTGGAGAATATGGTGAAAACTTTGTTAGAATTGGCCTTGTTGAAAATGAGCATAGAATTAGGCAAGCAGCAAGAAATATAAAAGCAGTCTTTACTAAAGCCGATAAAATACTAAGCGACCACAGCCCGAATTAAATGGTTTCGTGATGCATAAATCCAAATTAAATGTAGCAGTTATTGGTCTTGGAACGGTGGGCTCTGGCGTAATAAAGCTATTGAGAAAACAAAAAAACAATATAAAAAAAAGGACAGGTATAGAACTTAAAGTGGTAGCTGTAAGTGCAAAAAATAGGAGAAAGCAGAGAAGTGTTGATATAAGTCCATTTAGATGGATAGCCTCTCCTATTACCATAGCAAAAGATCCAGATGTTGACGTAATAGTTGAACTAATAGGTGATATGGATAACACCGCGAGAAAGATTATAATAGAAGCAATCAATAACGGTAAACACGTTGTTACAGCAAATAAATCACTTCTCGCAAAAGAAGGGTCAATTTTTGAAGAGCTCGCTAAAGAAAAAGGTGTCTATTTAAGATATGAGGCAGCAGTGGCTGGGGGCATACCTATAATAAAAGTGTTACAAGACTCTCTCATAGTAAATAAGATTTCTAAACTATATGGCGTAATCAATGGAACATGTAACTTCATACTTACCAAAATGGAGTCCGAGGGGCGGGAATATCAAGATGTATTTTCTGAAGCAAAACAACTTGGCTATGTTGAAAGTGATCCAAGGCTTGACATCGGAGGAATAGATTCAGCCCACAAATTAGCTTTACTCTCATGTTTGGCGTTTGGAACTAGTCTAAACTTTAAAGCAGTGAAAACTGAAGGGATAGACCATATTTCTATAGAGGATATTCAAGAGGCTGATTTAATTGGATATAAGATAAAGCTACTTGCTACAGCAGAATATTCTAAAAATATGCTTAAACAGGAGGTCTCTCCTAAATTAATTAGAAAAAGCAGCCCAATTGCCCAAGTGAATGGAAGCACAAATATAATAGCTATTGATGGCGAAGAGATCGGAACTACTGTTTTTTCTGGTCCAGGTGCAGGCATGGGGCCAACAGCTTCCTCAGTAGTCTCAGACCTTGTAGCCATAGCTTCAAGAAAAACTAAATCTACTTTTTTAAACGGTGATAAAAAAAATGATAGCAAAAGCGATGATTCTGTTTCGAAAAAAAGTTCATTTTACTTAAGATTTATACTGAAAGATAAACCTGGTGTGATAGCTCGATTATCAGGAAAACTGGGCAACTTTGGGATTTCAATCAATCAAATGAAACAAAAACCTCACCCAAAGCAGAAAGCAACATTAATTATGACGACGCATAAAACCCTTAGGAACAACTTAAACAAAGCTTTGACTGATATAATGAAGTTAAAGATATGCGAACAGAGGCCTATTTGTATTGAAATACAAGAAGTTTGATGAGAA
>JAAXKA010000074.1 GCA_012269555.1 Alphaproteobacteria bacterium | reverse complement strand
CCAGAAAAAAGGCTAAAATCAACTTCCTTTGATGCCTTCCTACCTACCTTGAATAGATGTGTTTTTTCCGGAAAATTACTCCAACACGCTTTAATCATACTGCGGTTTATGTCAACACCGTTGTATAGAATACTTTTCGAATAGGCACTTTGTTCTATAAAATTTAGCATCGCTCCGTATCCACAACCAACGTCAGCAATCATGGTTTTTGGATTTGGGGACGCCTCCTTTGTAATCCTAAGTAGCGTTTCAAATCGAGCTATCTGTGTATATTTATTTCGCCAAAATACGCCCTCAGCGTTTTGCCCACATTGTTTTAAGCGGGATTTATATGCTCGGTTTATGCTGTATTCCAAAGCAGAGTAGGAAATATGGTGAAACATGAAATGATGTTATATTTTCTTTTAAATAATAGCTCACTTTAATTTAAAACTTTATACCCTCATGGCAACTATTGAAAAATAGTATCCTAATTCATTGAGACTGCAATAAAATTAATCTCTGTTTTGCTGATGTGGGTGCAAAAATAAGAAATTAATAAATCCTAAAAATAGAAAATATATTTTAAAATTTTTAAGCAGATTTGATTGAGCTGTCGTGGATCATCTTGTTTACATACCTTAACGAGTTTTGGGATAGATTGATTAAACTATCATAATATATATTCCACCCCTTTATTTCATGGTCGAGTTGCTTTTTCATTTTAGTCCTACAGAACTCGATAGTTCTTAAAAGTCTTTTAGAACCCTTCTCGACATAATCTGTGCTTTTGTTCGTGCCATCTAAAGCAAAAATCAACCCTGCTAGTATTTCTGGATTGTCACTGATGAATGAAGAGGTAAAAGGCCACATGCGCTCAACAATTTCACTTTTGTTCACGTGAAGTATATCTGAGTAATTACTAAAAAGAAGAATGCGCTCTATATCACCTATTGCTTTGCTATCTGCTGCGTTAGCAATGGATCTTTCAGCAAATGATGCTTTGTCGTGCCTCATTATCAACCCCGGTGCGTGTAACTGTGATAAATAAGCACTCTCATAAAAAGCAGAAAGCACAAAAGCTTGGTCCTCTGCCCGACTTATAAACGAGGGTGTAAATGGTTTCCATTTTATGAGTGAGTTTAAATTGATGCCTGTTGTGCCACCTGTTACGTGAACGCGTTGTAAATCGTTTCCACTATAGCCAATCTCAGTTTCGGTTGAAATGGCCTGTGGCCACTGGCTACAAAAAATCCTTTTTGAAGAGACATTGGAGAGTATTTCTTTTGTTTTAGGTCGTTTTACATCTGGAACGAAGATACCGATAGATGAATCAGATTGATTAATTAAACCCCCAGCAATCATACCTAAATCAATTGATTTCCCCTTATAGTCGGTCGCGGAGCCACCCCAATAGGGGTTGCATAAAAGTTGTAAAGCCGTTTTACCATGTAGATTAAATAAAAATTTTTGGTCAAAAACCTGATCTAAATCTATTTTAAAAGTGAATTTGGTTTTTGAATTTATGGTTTTATTCCATAATGCTAATATTGCTTTTAGAAAACTAAAATGTCTTCCGTATGAGCCATTCACTCCAAAAATACCATAGGCAGTGTCTTTTTTTGGGCTGACCATAGAAATGATTTGTTTGCAGAGGTTTTCATTAAACAAATATAAATCCAGGTTTTTTAATTCAAGATTTTCTTTTATTAAATTGGCTACATAACGTTCAGCTAATTCCTCCATTCCAATGTGTGTCACGGATATTGATAAGACCATCGCCATTTTTGAATTAGGCGCAATGACACCAAATTTTTTCTCGAAATCAATGGCTTCATCTAATTTTTCAAGTCCATAAATAAGCTCATTTTCTCCAATACTTGCATCCATTGGGATAGGGTGATCATACCAATAATCTTGATCTTTTTTTGCAAAACCTACCGCCTCCTCTAAAAATTGTGAGGGAATATTTTTAGAATTTATATCTATTGGTGGGGAAATAAGTACATTGCTACTCAATAACAATTCTTTTGCAGGCTCTTTTAATTGTACTTTAGATTTCTTTAAGTTTTTCAATCGCCTTCTTTTGAGAATCGAAGTTGCTAAATTCTCAGCATCTTCGTGAGCCATTTGAGCAGTAGGACAAAAGTAATTCCACATATTACAACTATTAGAATTCGATACTTCGTTTATGTTCTTATGAAATCTAATAGTTTCCAAAAATTTAATGCAGTTTGAATTCTTATTTTGGATCAGTATTTTCTTTGCTAGTTCATGTTGAGGGTGTCTAGGTAGAAATTGAATTAGCCAAGCCCTGCATAATTGGTTCATAAGCTCAGTAGCGCTGTCTAGGTTTATTTCGGTATAATCGCTATCTGGTATTAAGTTAGGTATAATCTGATATAAACATTTCCTAGTTTGTTCATTTGATTCGCTTATTTTTTTCATTTAATTAAAATACCCAATTTAAATTTACCCTACTTTTTTAAATAACGTATATTTTCCGTCAAAAAATGCAACCGAAAGCGATTTCGGTTGACATCGAAAGCGCTTACGTAAAATATTTTGTTATGAAAGCTGTACCCAAATTACAAATGATTGCCCAGCGATTGAATTTGTCAGAAAGCACTATTTCGCGTGCCCTAAATGACTATTCGGACATTTCTAAAGAAACAAAAAAATTGGTTTGGAATGTAGCTAATGAGATGGGTTACCAACCTAATATTTTCGCACGGCGTTTAGCTATAGGCAAATCAGAAACGATTGCATATTTACTTCCTTTTGATAAATCTGAATCTAGTAACCCTTTTGTGAACGAATTAATCGCAGGGATGTCTTCTGAATTATCAAAGAATGGATGGGACTTAAACATTCTTTCACCCTCCTCAGAAGAAGAAGAAATCGAAATGTTTAAAAAGATATCTGGCAATCGGCATATATCGGGGCTCGTGTTTTCAAGGACTCTTGTAAATGACCCCAGGCTTGAAATTCTTAATAAGTTAAAAATACCGTTCATTACACATGGACGTTCTATTTCAAGCGAGCAAACCGCATGGATCGATGTGGATAACGAAGGTGCCTTTTTTGAAGTTACAGAGCATCTTTATAATTTGGGCCATCGATTAATTGCGCACATTGGTGGACCTCTTAAGTTCAACTTCTCCGTTCAAAGATTAGAGGGTTGGAAAAAAGGTATGGACCATTTTAGCCTTCAAATGCCGGATGGATATCATCAAGTTTCAGAACTAAGCTTTGAAGGTGGAATTTCTTCAATGAATTCTCTTTTAGCTCTCAAGCGACCGCCTACTGCGGTTTGCTGTGTGTCCGATGTAGTAGCAATAGGAGCAATGCATTCTTTGCGGAGGCAAAATATGACCCCTGGCGCTGATGTTTCAATCATTGGCTATGATGGATTGGAAATTGGAAAATATGTAGAGCCACCTCTAACCACAATTACACAGCCGAGAAAAAAGGCAGGAAATCAAATAGCAAGGAGAATTATTCAATTAATCGAAACAGGGCAGGAGCCTAAAGAAATTCAGGACCTTTTAGATGCAACTATTTTGCGTCGGGGCACTGATAACCCGCCTGCGGCGGACAAACAAGAGAATGAATAAAATTCTCATTAATAAGGAGGAAAAAATGAAAAAATCTACATTGCTGGCGACTTCAGCTATTGTGATAGGTCTTATAACGGGTACTGCTAATGCAGATACTATTCGTTTTTGGACCACTGAAAACCAGCCAGAAAGACTTGCAAAGCAGGAAGCAATGGCGGCTGATTTTAATAAGCAAACAGGCCATACTGTTGAAGTTATTCCTGTAGAAGAAAAAGATTTAGGAACCAGAACAACAGCTGCATTTGCTGCAGGCGATTTACCTGATGTAATTTATCATACCCTGCAATATGTTCTTCCATGGGCAGAGGCTGGTATTTTAGATGTTGAGGCTAACTCTGATATTGTAGAAGAATTAGATGCAAGTACATTTGCCCCTGGAGCTATCGACATGGCTCAGTTTGATGGCTTAACTGCATCTGTCCCGGTAGACGGCTGGACCCAGATGGTTGTTTATCGAAAAGACCTTTTTGATGCGGCGGGATTAAAAGCTCCAACAAGTTACAATGCTATTTCAGCAGCTGTTGATGCATTGCATAACCCACCTTCTATGTATGGATTTGTTGCAGCAACTAAAGTAGATGAAAATTTCATGAGTCAAGTTCTTGAACATGTATTTTTGGCCAATGGTGTTTCACCTGTAAGCGCTAACGGGTTTTCGCCATTTGAGGAAAAAGCGACTACAGAGGTGTTAGAATTTTATAAAAAAATAGCTAAAGCTTCTCCAGAGGGAGAATTGTTCTGGCAACAGTCTCGTGAGATATATTTTGCAGGAAAAGCTGCAATGATTATATGGTCACCGTTTATTTTAGATGAGCTTGCAGGTTTGAGAGACTCAGCTCCTCCAACTATCAATGATGACCCAACTTCTGGAGAGTTAGCTTCCAAAACAGGCATCGTAACTACCTTTGGAGGTCCCTCAAATCCTAACGGAGCAGCTTGGGCCGATATCAGGTATTTCGGTGTGACAAGTGACGCAAATACGGATGTCGCATCTGAGTTTGTGAAATTTTCTATGAGCGATGGATATACATCTACGCTCTCTATTGCTCCAGAGGGTAAGTTTCCAGTTCGTCGCGGGGAACCATCAAATCCAAATCAATATGTTGACGCATGGTCAAAGTTACCGGTGGGTGTTGACAGAAAAGCTCCATTATCTGAACTTTATGCTCCAGCTATGATTAACGAAATTGTAAGTGGTCTTGAGACTGCAGATCGTTGGGGAGTGAAAGAGGGTCAGTTAAGCCTAGCATCCAAAATCATAAATTCACAGGCAATTAATAGGATTGTCCGTCAATATATTGATGATGAAATTAGTGCTTCGGAAGCTGTTTCAAAGATGAACGACCAATTGTCATCAATAGAATAAATCATTAAAATGGCAGGGGGAATTTCTCCCTGCCATTTTTAAAATTTCCTCTTTTCGAGGGTTCAATAAACGGAAACCGGCAAAATTATGACTATAAAAAGCACGCTCGCTCGTCGTGAGAAAAAACTCGCTTTTGCTTTACTGTTACCAACATTTTGTTTGGTGATTGCTATTGTACTTTTTCCGCTTTTTGCAAATTTTTGGATTTCATTTAAGCCAGTTTCTTTAGGCGATTTACGTCCCCCAACAATCTTTGTAAAAGAGCGTGTAAAAGGAGAATTACAAAAGCCGGGCGAAGATATAATTATCGAGTATAGATACAGAAATTCTTCTATGAAATATCCACTCTCAGAAGTTTCCTTTACGGATATTCTGCCTCAAGGTATAGAGCTTTCTGAAATTGACACGAGATGTGTAGTAGAAAAATCTTCGAAAATTAAAAAATTAACTTGTATATTAGGTGAAGTCGAACCCAAAGCACGGGGAAAAATATTACTTAATGTATTTTCTAATACATTATTGGAAAAAAATGACTTTCAGGAATCAGAGGTTCAAAGCATTTTCAAATCAACTAATGTATTAACATCACTCGATTTCACCATATCGAATTATCTTAAAGTTTTTTCAGCTTCTGAGTTTTTTGAAGTTTTAAAAACAACTATTTATTATACATTCTTTGGAACAGCTGGTGCCCTATTATTAGGTTTATTCGCCGCGCAAATTATGCAAAAAGCATTTCCAGGAAGAGCTTTCGTTAGAGGAATATTACTATTTCCTTATGTTGCGCCTGTTATAGCAGTTGCATTCTCATGGGTGATTTTATTTGATCCTTTCTCTGGTTCCGTGAATGCAATGATGTTGGAATTAGGAGTTGTTAAAGAGCCAATAAATTTTTTTGGACAGCGTTACGCCACAATTGGTTTGCTTGGACTAGAGATAAAATTACCTGTTGCTCTTACGATGGTAATTATTTTTGAGATATGGCGTTATTTCCCTTTGTCATTTTTATTTATTTTAGCACGTATGCAGTCTATTCCTTCCGACCTTTTTGAGGCTGCAGAAATGGATGGAGCAACCCCATTCCAGCAATTTTGGTTTTTATCAATCCCGCACATTATTGGAATACTAGGAGTATTATTTCTCTTACGATTTATTTGGACATTTAATAAATTTGATGACATTTTTTTACTTACAGGTGGAAATGCTGGCACTCGTACTTTGACCGTGAATGTTTATGAACAGGCTTTTGCAATTTCTAATTTAGGAGCAGGTGCTGCTGTAGCAGTTATAATATTTGTGTTTCTACTAATATTTTCAATTCTGTTTATAAGATATACTCCAAAGGATGAGGGCTAATGGCATTTTGGAAGTATGGGGTATTTAATGGTTTGCTAGCAGGTGCTATTTGGGGCTCAATTTGGCAATTAATTACTAATATAGCACTCATTGTAGGAACCGGTATATCAATAGATTTACAGATTGGACCTGCATTATTGAGTGGCCTTGCCACAGGGCTTTTTGTTATTACAAAAAAAAATAACAATAGCGTAATTTATTACTTATCTGGAGTTTTAATTACTTTATTTTTCCTATTAGTCTTTTCGAATGGGCAGCCTTTTGGCCCTGAGTTTTCAATATTAAAGTGGTATACAATTTTCTCTGTTCTGTGTGTTTCAACTCTTATTTTTCTTTCTGTTTATTTAAATGTCGGCTCTATTAATGCTGGGTTTGTTGAAAAATATTTCTTAGAGGCTTTTTATTCGCGTTTAATGTGGGGTTTAGGATTACTATTTTTTATTCTTATTGTAATAATTCCCTTTTATGTGATGGTAATGACTAGTCTGAAAAATCAGCAGAGTTTGCTTAGAAATCCTCTTGATTTCTCAATAGATTTTTCATTAGGCCCAGAAAAAATTTTCAATTCCTACATTGAATTATTTTTGAAATATGATTTTTTAACTTTATTAATTAATTCGGCTTTTGTTTCAATTGTTACTGTCATAATTACTCTTCTTTTTTCTATTCCAGGAGCCTATGCTATTGCAAAACTTAGGTTTCCTGCAAGAGAATGGTTATCAGGTTCAGTTCTCCTGATTTACTTAATCCCAGCTATTATACTTGTTGTTCCTCTTTATTCAGTTTTTAGTCAGCTCGGTTTGCGCAATACCTTATTTGGTTTATGCATTGTATATCCAGCTACTACCATTCCCGTTGCTCTATATATGCTTAAAGGTTATTTCTCGGGATTGCCAAATGAACTTGATGATGCGGGTTTAATGGATGGCCTTACAAGATGGCAAGTGATCACAAAGATATCTATTCCTTTGTCTATCCCCGCAATAGCCTCAGTTTCGCTGTATGTATTCATGATTGCATGGAATGAGTTTTTATTCGCATTTATGTTTTTAGACGATATTAAGATTTTTACATTATCCAGAGGTATCGTATCTTTGGACTCAACTGAGGTTCCTAGACAGCATTTAATGGCGGCATCAGTAGTGGCGACCGTCCCTGTACTTTTTATTTTCTTATGGTTTGAGAAATTTCTAGTTTCTGGGCTTACTTCTGGAAGCGTGAAAGGATAGCGATGAACAAAATGATAGAAGAAGCAATCAATGTCCTAAAAGAAAATGACAGAGGTGGCTATACCGTTCCTACTAGTAGATTATACCCGTTTCAATGGAATTGGGATTCTGGATTTACTGCATTAGGACTGTGGCGTTTTAACAAATGGAGAGCATGGCTAGAAATAATATCATTACTTGATGCACAATGGGAAAATGGAATGATTCCTCATATCGTCTTCAGACAAAATGATCCAGATTATTATCCAGGCCCCGATATTTGGAATAGTAATAATGAGCCACCTTCTAGTTGTCTTTCACAACCACCAGTACTATCCTCAGTCGTTTGGCAAATGGTTGACAAGGGAACTCCTTATGATGCCAGAAAGGCAAAAGAGATATTCTCTCGTTTAATGGCAAGTCACAGATGGTTTATGGATTCGCGTGATCCAGTAAATAAGGGAGTAATTGCAGCTATCCATCCATGGGAGACAGGAAGAGATAACTGTCCAGATTGGGATATGGGTCTAAAAAACGTTGAGGTCCCAAAAGAATTAGAGAGTTACGCAAGACGGGATATTATTCACGTTGATACTGAACAGCGCCCGACTAAGGTGGAATATGACAAATATATGTCAATAGTTCATTTTGGGAAAAAAGTCGGTTGGAATGATAATGTAATATATAATGAGGGCCCTTTTCTTATGGCTGATCCAGGTATCCAGTTTATTTTGCTTCGTGCAACCAAAGACCTATTGCGTTTAGCACATCACTTAAGAATGAATGCTGCATTAGATGAGATTAATAATTGGATAGAAAAATTAACGAAAGGTTCAGCTTGGTTGTGGAACGAAACTGTTGGTGGATTCTGCGCAAGGGATATGCGCACGGGAAAATTTAGTGACGGTATCACAAATGCCTCTATGTTGTGTTTCTATGCTCATGTTGGAGATAATTTACAGCGGGAAAAAATGGCTACGCATTGTGAGCGTATTTTAAAAAAATGTAAATATGCATTTCCAAGTTGGGACCCGGAGCACAAATGTTTTAATAAGATTCGCTATTGGCGTGGTCCTGTTTGGTTAATCATGAATTATATGATTGAAAAAGGCCTAAATGAAATGGGATATGATAAGCTAGCTCAAAGAATAGCTGACGATTCAAAAAAATTAGTAAATACGGCAGGAATGGCAGAATATTTTGATCCGATAGAAGGCAGTCCTTTAGGGGGCGCAAATTTCTCATGGACAGCTGCAATTTATTTAGAAATGAATTCTGTTGATATCTCCAAAAATATTACGGAAAATTAGGGGTTTAAAAATTTCATGGCATCCATAGAACTTCAGCAAATTCATAAATGGTTTGATAAGCTTCACGTTATAAATGGGGTTAATCTATCAATTAAAAAGGGAGAATTTGTTGTCTTTGTTGGTCCCTCTGGTTGCGGAAAGTCAACATTACTTCGCATAATTGCAGGTTTAGAGGAAGCCAGCTCAGGTAGTGTTTTGATTGACTCAAAAAATGTCACTGGAAATCTTCCATCGGAAAGAAGCCTTTCAATGGTTTTTCAATCTTATGCCTTGTACCCGCACATGAATGTAAGGGAAAATAT
>JAAXKA010000198.1 GCA_012269555.1 Alphaproteobacteria bacterium | reverse complement strand
AGGATTTGTGAATGAAAATTAAGAAAGCAATATTTCCAGTTGGTGGATTAGGTACAAGATTTCTTCCTGCAACAAAGTCAATGCCTAAAGAAATGCTTCCTATAGTTGATAAGCCCCTTATACAGTATGCAGTAGAAGAAGCAGCTAATGCAGGTATTGACCAGTTTATTTTTGTTACCAGTCGAGGCAAGTCAGCAATAGAAAATCATTTT
Source organism: Alphaproteobacteria bacterium (assembly GCA_012269555.1). Taxonomy (GTDB): domain Bacteria; phylum Pseudomonadota; class Alphaproteobacteria; order Puniceispirillales; family Puniceispirillaceae; genus UBA5951. The sequence goes on along the minus strand of JAAXKA010000198.1, from coordinate 1,971 downwards.
GATCACTCATTTGAGCTTGAAAATAACTTACTTTCAAAAGGAAAAAGACAAACTCTTAAAACTGCACAAGAAATGCTCAAAATCCCTGGATCATTTGCTTATGTAAGACAACAAGAACCTGCCGGTCTCGGTCATGCTGTTTGGTGTGCTAGACATTTAATTGGAGATGAGCCAGTGGCTATAATTCTTGCTGATGACTTAATTTATGGTGGGAATACAATTAAAGAAATGATTGCTAATTATAATTCTGGTAACATGCTTGCGATAATGGAAGTAGACAAAAAAGACGTGTCTTCATATGGGGTAATATCTCCTGGAAAATCGGTAGATAATAATGTTACTGATATTTTGGGACTTGTAGAAAAACCCTCCATGGAAAAGGCGCCTAGTAATATGGCTGTTGTTGGAAGGTATATTATAGAACCAGCCGTTTTTGATGTCTTAGAAAAACAAAACAAGGGTACTAGTAATGAAATTCAACTTACTGATGCTATAGCAAGTAGAATAGGCAAATCTGATTGTGTTGGATATAAATTCTCAGAGGATAGATTTGATTGTGGTTCTAAGTTAGGATTTATACAAGCTAACATTCGCTTTTCAATTGAGCGGCCAGAGATGAAACAAAAACTTAAAAGTTGGCTAAAATATGAAATAGTCAGTGATGATTAATGTATAAGCATACTTTTGATAAAACAATTCTTCGATCATATGATATTAGAGGTATCTATGGGAAAACCTTAACAGACGAAGATGCATTCATGCTTGGTTTTTTCTTTGGTACTACAGTTAGAAAAAAAAATCCTGATAAAAAACATCCATTGATTATAATTGGAATGGATGGAAGGTTATCTAGTCCAATACTTGAACAAAAACTTAATGAGGGACTTGAAGATTCTGGTTGTGAAATTTTTAGAATTGGATTGGGACCAACACCAATGCTTTATTTTGCAAGTAATTATTATAAAGCTGACGGTGCTATACAAGTCACTGGGAGCCATAATCCAAAAGACTATAACGGTTTTAAAATAGTTTTAAATCAAAACTCTTTTTTTGGTGAAGATATTCAAAAATTAGGTCACTTTTCAAGTAAAGGTTATTCAAAAACATATGATGGTTTTTCTAAATCTGTAGAAATTAATAATAATTATGTGGATGAGATTATAAAACCCCTCAATAATATTGAGAAACAACTTCTTGAAAAAACGATAGTTTGGGATTGTGGTAATGGAGCATCAGGTCCTTCAGTTGAAATGATAACCACGAAAATTCCTGGAAAACATATTGTGTTGTATTCTGATGTTAATGGTAATTTTCCAAACCATCATCCTGATCCCACTGATGAATCTACTTTGAAAATTCTCTCAAAAAAAATGGTAGAAGTTGATGCTGATCTTGGTATAGCCTTTGATGGAGATGGTGACAGAATTGGAGTTATTGATAAGCAAGGAAGGCCAGTTGCTGGTGATTTATTAACTGCATTTCTTGCGAATTCAATAACTACTAAAGATAAAAATAAACAAACAATAATTTTAGATATTAAGTCAAGTCATACTGCATATGAAAAGATTATATCTTTAGGTTTTAAAGCAGAAATTGGAAAAACTGGACATTCAAATATAAAAAAAAGAATTAAAGAAATAAAATCTCCACTTGCTGGCGAAATGTCTGGTCACATTTTTTTTGGTGACACTTACTTTGGTTATGATGATGCGCTTTATGCATCTATGAGACTTCTTAGCTTAATAGCCAATAATATTGAACTAGATAAATTTGTATCATCTTTACCTAAAACATATGTTTCACCTGAAATTAAAGTTTTTTGTTCTGATAAAATTAAGTTTTCAACGATAGAGAATATATCTAAAAGCGTTTTTAAAAAGTATGATTCCAATGATGTTATTTCATTAGATGGTTTAAGGGTTAAAAACAGCCATGGTTGGTGGCTGATACGTGCAAGCAACACTGAAGAAG
>JAAXKA010000241.1 GCA_012269555.1 Alphaproteobacteria bacterium | reverse complement strand
TAATAGCATCTAGTGCATTAACGTATTTGATTGCAGTACTAAAGAGAATATAAGCCAGACCAAGTTGAACAAAACCAAGGAATGTAATAGATAACCATGGAGTGACTTCCATTGTAACTCCAGTAAAATAAAAAGGTAAACAAACTACAAACGTTATTAGGTTACCCAATAAAACACAATCAATTGGATTTGCATTTTTTTCTTTTCTCATAAATAGTGTTAAACCTGCAAAACCCAATCCAGAAAAAATGGCTAGAACATTACCCCATTTTTGCTTTAATGATAAATCTTCATAAAAAAAACAACTCAACCCAAATATGATTATTGCAATAGTTATCCAGTCTATCTTTGAAGCTTTCTCCCCAAGAAAAGAATAACCAAATAATGCTACATAAATAGGAGCTGCATATTGAATAAGAATCACATTCCCAGAGGCTGTAATCTTATTTGCCAAAACAAAGGATACTACCATTACAGAATAGCAAAAAGCTCCAGCCCATATATTTCTTCCGAAACCTTTACTATAGGGCTTTCTATAAAGGTAAATAATTAAAGCTGATAACCCACTGCGAATACCAGCAATACTAATTGGAGACCAAGGAATAAGTTTTATTAATAAGCCACCAGTACTCCATAAAACCCCTGTAATTATCAAAAGTAAAATCGCCAATTTTCGACTCATAGATTAAACTAAATCTTCTAAATACGGTTTTGATAAATAAGCAATTATAGTTAATAAAAGAACACTAATAATAATTGCAATAGCAGCACTATTACTATAGCCAACCAATGTCATACCTAAGGAAGTGCCTGCAGCGGGAGGATGCTCAAAGTCTAACACGACCATTAGGAGAATGGTAAAACCAATAGATAAAGCAAACCACATTGCTTTAAAGAGCACTATATGCATAAAGGGAAAAACAGCAAAACATGAACCAATGAAAAAACCTAGAAAATGTCCTCCAATTATTCTTTTTGGTTCAGCTGCTATATTATTTGGTAAAGCAAAAACAATAAATGCTGTTGCTCCTATGCTTGCAATTACAACGGGATTTTCAGATAATAATAAGGTAATAAAAAAAACAGTTCCTGCAGCATAAGAACTCTGAAGAATATATGGTTTCCAATACGAAGGGAATTTAGGATCCATATCTAAAAAAACGCATCATGCCTAAAAAACAAAATGCCCCCTGAAATCACAGAGGGCATTCTTGAATTTTATAGGTTAAGGACGTAATTAAAAACCTTTAATTGTGGTAGATTTTTTATATAGTTGCCATACTATGTGCCAACCAAGAATTACCATTGCCATTGGCAAAACCCATGAGAACTCATCAGGTATACCAAGAGCGGTAGGCGCTGTAACATGATGCTGATTGTGCATTGTCCAAACAAGAGGAACTGACATATAGGTATTATGCTTAGATCTCAAACCTGCCAATGCTAAAAGATCACCATCTGGTGCCTCACCATTTTTGATAGCAGTAATAATTTTCTGTTGGGCAGGCCAGATTCGGAACCAAACATTAAAAGCCATATTTGTTCCAAATAATGCACCAAGGTGAATATTAACAGCTCGATATCCGAACCCTCCCAATTTTTGCATGGCAAAGACATAGGCTGTAATAAGTAAAAAACTCACTGCAGTTACTGCTCTTACATTTGACGCTAATGGACTTTTATATATGGCATCATAAAGAAACACAGCTACAAAAGTAAATAACAAAAGTATATGAATAGACATATTTGCCGGATCACCAGTTACTTCATTTGAAGTGAAATCATCTGGCATCATACCTCCAGCCCAATAAATCACATAAAGTAAAACAATTCCTGTACCCCATGTCCAAGCAGCACCCATCCGAAACCAATATAAAGTCCTAGGCATAAGTTCTGGTACGACCTTCTTTTTCGTTTCACCATCCATGGTAGGTGCAAAAGCAGTATTTACAAAATTAAAAAAATATAATAGTCCTATCCACATAATACCTGCTAGTACATGTAGCCATTTAAAAATTGGATGAATTAATTCCATAGTTATTCACTTACTCCCTTTATTTATTAAGGTAAAACACCTATACTAATTTATTAAATTTCAACGATTCTGTAAATGATTCAAAAACTGATGGGGAAGAAGTTTTTTTATGTAAATGAAAAATTTATAAAAAAACTATATAAACAAGATGA
>JAAXKA010000211.1 GCA_012269555.1 Alphaproteobacteria bacterium | reverse complement strand
TTAATTTTTTTACAGTTAATAAATTTAGAGAATGGAAAAAAGCGCCAATAAATGCCAAGATAATTCCAAACGAAATAACTTCTCCACCAGGCTGAACAATAACAAGCATTCCAATAAATCCAACCAAAATAGCCGCAATTCTCCTTAACTTTATAACCTCTCCAAAAATAAAAATTGCTAAAATTGTGACAAATATAGGCGTTGTGAAACTGATAGCGGTCGCCTGAGCCAGAGGAATTAAAGTCAACGCAGAAAATCCGGCAAACATTCCAATACTGACAAATATAGCACGCCAAACAAGCAGCCCTGGCCTGTGCATTTTAAAAGAAGCCAAGCCAGAACTATACATCAAAGGAACTAATATAATACAGGCTAAAAGGTTTCTAAAAAAAATAACTTCGAATATATGGATATTTTCAGAGGATTTTCTGATAAATATGCCCATAAAACTAAAGAAAAAAATAGATATTAGGATATAAGCCATCGCTTTATTTTGGGATGGTAATCCTCTTAAATATAAGTAGGGCTGCCAGGACATTTTATCTTTCTACGATTAACGCTTGAAAGTTTTTCCAAGAAAGTGATTTTTGCAAAATAATTTCTGGCGTGGTTCACGTATTTTAAGCCTATAACTTAATTGCCTTCATAGCTACCTTCAAAATATCATCTTATTGCCGCCTAAGTTTAATATTTTTAATTTAGACACTTTATAAAAGATATTTTTGGTCTGTTTCTATGGCAAATATTCGCCAACAAATGTACCATCAGCCCAGTAAATCTTATACAGTTTCTTTCTGGGCTTAATGTTTAGATATGAACCTGCATAGATGATAGAGATTTACGCTAATATATTGCGTCGTTTTGTTTCCACGTTTCTTGTGTCAAACAATAACACTGCCAATCTATCATTCCACCACCTAAATCTAACTTGTCAGTATGTGTTAAAACCGCCCCCAGCTTTTTAGTGGCTTTTTGAGACCTAATATTTGAAGGAGCAATGTGGAACCAAACCTCGGATGAATGCCTGTATGCATGATTTAGCATTAGCCGTTTAAATTTACGATTTGTGGCTCCTCCCCAATGGTTTACGGTCAAAAATGTAAAGCCTATTGATAGCCTGTGATTTGCGTTTGTGTCAGTGTAGAAACTTGAACAGCCAATTGGGATGTCATCTCCATCTATGAACGCAATTAAACATCCACCAATATTAAGTAGAGACTTAAAGTAAGTTCTAAACACTGATTTTTTATAACGGTCAGTAGCAGGATGGCCTGCCCAGATTTTAGGGTCACTAGCCGCTTCATATAACCCTTCAACATCTTCTTCATTCAAAGGTCGAAGTGTCAAACCATCTCCTTTTATAGTTGGTTTAGGATTAAAACCTGGAGGGAAAGCGAACTTCATAAAAATCCTTTCAATCTGGTGAGCTAGATTTTTCTAACAGGGTCAATATAACCCTGTCCAGTATCACTTTATGACTAAAGACACACCTGTAGCTATCAACAAAAATTAAATAGAGATGCTGGACAATATAAAAATGCACAATTAAGCGATAGGTTCTAAGTGTGAAAAGGAATATGAAATGCTGATGCCTCGACTAAAAACACCAAATCTAAATATTCAAACTGTGGCTGACGGAAACTTTGAGTTATCAAGTGAGGTTTCTGAGCGTGGCACACTCATATGCTTTTACAGAGGATTACATTGTCCGATTTGTGCGACTTATTTGAAAGAGTTGGAAAAATTGACACCACAATTCCAAGAAAGGGGAATAAACACGATAGCAGTTAGTACGGATGATGAAGAGCGGGCAAATGAGATGGCTGCTCGGATAAGTGCCACAAACTTGAGATTAGGTTATGGCTTTTCCTTAAGCGAAGCGCGTGACTGGGGTCTTTATATTTCAACTTCACGTGGCAAAACTTCCATTGGGATTGAGGAACCTGAATTATTTGCTGAACCTGGTTTATTCATCGTCACACCCGAACAAACACTGTACTATAGTTCTGTTCAAACAATGCCATTTGTTCGACCTAACTTTTCAGAATTACTGAAGGCGGTAGACTTTATGATTGAAAAAAATTACCCCGCAAGAGGCGAATACAGCGGTGAGTTGTGATTTTTAAGTAAATAGCCAAAATTGAGGGTTTAAGCCCAATATTCGCCAACAAATGTGCCATCAGCCCAGTAAATCTTATAC
>JAAXKA010000125.1 GCA_012269555.1 Alphaproteobacteria bacterium | reverse complement strand
CTTCATCATATGATTTGTATGCTGCAAAACCAAAGATAAGTAATCTTCCACAACAAATTGATGTTATTGAAAATCATGTCTTTGTCAGAAAACCCCGCGCTACTGATCCAAATAATGATGGACTTACTTGGTCCCTTGACAACTCTTACAGAGACTCATCTTCCTTCTCAATTGCTTCAGATGGAAGAATTTATTTAAATTATATTCCTGACTACGAAGATAGTTCTCAGAAAAGAACACTAAGACTTAGAGTGCAAGTCTCTGATGCCAGTAATACTGTATCAAAAGATGTTGTAGTTAAGATAAAAAATGCACAGAGCAGAAATTTAAGCGTTACTGCTTCTCCAGCAACACATATTGTCATGGATGGGTCAACGCCTTCTAACTTGATGTATGATTATGAATCTTCGACAGGTTATGCTTATCATACTGGTGAGCCGATTTCGTATGATGCTATAAATTTAGATGAAGGTCTCTCTTATGGAAGTTATCCCTATACCCTTGTTTCAGGATTTATTGGTTATTTTGCGGATAATAACTTTTCTACTGGTGCATCTATGGATAATACCTATGATGATTATTTGGTAAGTACTAGTGCAAATGATGATCCGCTATATATAAGACTAGAACAGCCTAAAGCTAATGCAGATTGCGGATCAAGCGATTATAACGGTGACTTTCCACTTTGCGATGTCCATATCACAATATACAAATATAATGATGACTATGGATACTATGCATGGTGGAAATCAATAGAAGATGGCAAGAAAAATAAAACTATTAAACTGCCAGCACAAAATCAGTCATATTTAATTAGAATCTCAGCACCTAGCGAAATGCAAAGTAATGATGGAAATTCTCAATACTATTTATATGCTTATAGATCAGGCAATACACCAGGTAATGTTGTAAATGCTTTCTCAATGGCTAATAGTAATTCATCTGATACATTTGCATGGTATAAGCCAGATCTTGATCTGTCCGGAAGGACTGACTGGGAATTTGCTGATAATAGAATTCTTGTCTATAAAAGAGATAATGTTACTCGGAAGAGAATATCTAAAAAAGAATATTTTGATGAGATTAAAACATTTGCTGATAAATTTTTACTAAAAAATGATGGATTTTCTGTAATTGAATTAAATAGAAATCAGTTAAGATCTTTATCTGCTCCAGCAAATTCAATTCATAATGCAAGTAAATCACTTATAAACACTGATTCAATAAATGGATCATTACCACAATCAACTCTAATAAATGAAGGTATTACAAAGTCTAATTCAATTGAAAATATAGTATCTATTCTTAATAGGCTATATCCTAACAATGAATTTTCACTTGATTTCAAAGTTGAAGCTCATAACTTCCAATATGATCCAGATTATATAAGGTATCAAAAAGAATATTTTGATCAAATCAATGCAGAAGAAGGATTAAATGAAATTGGTACTTTTGATACTAAGAATGTTGTTGTTGCCGTTGTTGATACTGGATCACCAACCGTTGGCTCAAGAGCTTGGGAATCATCAAGTTGGAATAATAATGGTTATGATTTTGTAGATTCAGATAATGATCCTACTGATCCATCTGCAACAAGTGCATATCCTAATAATGGATCACATGGTACTCATGTAGCGACTACCATAGCTGCAAAAAATGATGGAAAGAATATTAATGGTTTTGGATTAAAAGCGATGCCATTAAGAGTTCTTGATGAAAATGGATCTGGTTGGTCGAGCGATGTTTGTAATGGTATTGCATACGCAGGACGTGTTTCTAATAGTTCTGGCCAAATTGCAAATAGGAAAGCTGACGTAATAAATATGAGTTTAGGTGGCGGATCATCCTGTGCATGTCAATCTGTTATTGATGATGTTTATAATGCTGGTGTGGTCATAGTTGCTTCAGCTGGAAATGGATATGTTCAAGCAAACAACTATCCAGCATCCTGTGATAATGTAATAAGTGTTTCATCGATAGGATCAAGTGGAACTAAGGCATATTACTCTAATTATGGACCACTTGTTGATGTATCAGCTCCTGGAGGTGATGCATACCTTGATGAAGATGGTGATGGTGATTGGGATGGTATTTGGGCCTTCACTAAGGATAATAAACTAGAGTTATATCAAGGCACATCTATGGCAGCGCCAATAGCATCTGCTGTAATTGGTAATGTTATAGCAAAGAATAAGAATGCTAGTC
>JAAXKA010000036.1 GCA_012269555.1 Alphaproteobacteria bacterium | reverse complement strand
CTCGAATGTTTCACACCATAAGAGGCGAGAATAAAAGAAAAAAAATAATTTCTAGAAAATATTCCTATCATGGATTTACAAAATCAGCTGTTAGTGCAACAACCCTCCCACTGTATCATCTCTGGGAGAAACCCGATCCGAACCTTTACTTCGAAGTGCCCCTATACGATGCAGATGCATTAGAGGATCTTATACTCAAAGAGGGGCCAGACACTTTTTCTGTAATTATATTAGAGCCTGTCATGGCTAATGGTGGGGTGCATATCTCACCAAAAAACTATTTCAAAAAAGTTAGAGAAATATGCGACAAGTATGGAATTCTAATGATTTTTGATGAGATTATTACAGCCTTTGGAAGAACTGGAAAATGGTTTTGTATGGAACATTATGGTGTTTACCCTGAATTCATTTCTTTATCAAAAGGCATAACCAGCGGTTATTTGCCTCTAAGCGCTACAGGCATATCAAAGAAGGTTTGGAAAGAAATAGAAAACAAAACTCCTCCAGGTTTATTTTTTGGCGGCGCTCTAACATCCTCTAATCATGCCACTTCCTGTTCTGCTGCATTGGCTAATATAGATATCATAGAAAAAGAGAAACTCGTTGATAACAGTAAAATCCAGGGCAAATACCTCCTCGATCAATTAAAAGCAAAGTTTAAAAATAATCCTAAGGTAAAAGAAATTAGAGGATTAGGCCTGATGGCTGGAATAAACTGGAAAAATAATAGAGAAGCACCAGAAAATTTCATGGGAAGAAAAAAACTCTTAGCCAACAAAAGATATGCTGATCAATATTCACTTGATTTTGTTAACGAGTGTTTAAAAAGAGGCCTGATTGTAAGGCCTGTTGGACCTAATACTGTTATAGCTCCTCCTTTGTGTTCCTCGAAAAAAGAAATTGATGAGATCGTCGCTATTTTGGAAGAGAGCTCAAAAGTTGCCTAAAAGTGACTATTAAAGAAGTAATCACTGCTGCTAATTGGAGAATTCATCCAAACAACCAGTGGAGTTTTCAAAATATAGAAAAGCTGTTTGCAACAGAAGTAATTAAAAAAAATCATAAAAAACAATCTGTTTTCTCTTCTAATCTTTCTAAAATAGATGCCATTGAATTTGTAAATCTCGAAGAAAAAAAACAAACCGTAAGAGAGATGCTCATAAATGGCTACGCAGATTCTTTTTTAGTATTAAAAAAAGGCGAGATAATTTTTGAAGAGTATTTCAATGGAATGTCGCAAGAGTCTCTCCATCTTTTAAATTCTATTTCTAAAAATTTTACTGGCATGTTGACTGGTGTGATTGTGAAGCTTGGCTTGATTAACGTTGATGAAAAAGTTATCAATTATTTACCCAAGTTAAAAGACTCAGCTTTCAATGAAACCACTGTGAGACAAGTGCTTGATATGACTGCCGCTGTTAGATATGACGAGGATTATAACAATCCGACAACTGATTTTTGGCAAGAAACTTCAGCTGTTGGCTGGAGCCCTAGTCTCCTTAATAAAAACTCTTCTGACCTATTTAATTATGCATTATCGCTTAAAGATAAAGAGCAAAAAGATGGCAGTTCATATCATTACAGAACGGTATTAACAAACGTACTAGGAATGATCATAGAGGCTGCAACAGGGAAAAAAATCTCAATTTTATTTGAAGAGTTTATATGGAAAAAACTCTATCCTGAGCAGAATGCTCTCATTGTTGTTGATAATAAAGGTGTTTCATACACTGGTGCTGGCATGAACGCCTGTACAAGAGATCTAGCTAGATTTGGGTTAATGCTCTCAAAAGAAGGTTATTTTGAAGGCGAGGAAGTAATCCCACCCGAATGGATTAAAGATACAGTAAACGCCGATAAAACATATAAGGATAATTTTAGTAAAGATCTTCTAGGTCAGATTTTGCCGGGAGGTCATTACAGAAACCAGACACTTGTTGATAAAAATGGTTCTCTTTACTGCTTGGGGATATTTGGGCAATGCATTTATGTTAATCCTAAATATGAAACAGTAATTGTGAAACTATCATCTCAACCTGGTCCTGCTATTCCAAATCTTCTTATTGATTCCATGATTGCAATGAACAAAATCGCTGTATCTGTTTAGTTATAGGTATTTTTTAAAGAAAATACCTAATACATCAACAACATTTCTACCTATAATTCTTTCCCCATCAAAAGCATGTCCTTCATCAGCATAAATATGA
>JAAXKA010000057.1:90155-107098 GCA_012269555.1 Alphaproteobacteria bacterium | reverse complement strand
AAGGAGTTGTTATTATTACAACAATTAACAGGAATTTATTCTCTTTTGCTTTGGCAAAAATATCGGCTGAATATATATTTGAATTAATACCTAAAGGAACTCATGATTTTACCAAATTTGTAAAACCGTCGGAACTACAAAGTGAAGCAAAAGAAGCAGGTATAATACTCGATGATTTTACTGGATTCAAACCGCTTTTGGATGGACGGTTCAAATTTACTTCAATAACCGCTATAAATTATGGTGCATCAGGAAGTTTATCTAGACCAAATAAATGAAATATCTGTTCTAATTATCTTTTGGTAATATTGGAAGTTTGGCAAATTCTACACCCTCTTCTTCAAGTTTTTCTCCCTCTTCAGGTGTACAGGTTCCATAAATTAAATCTGGCTCTTTTTCCCCGTAATGTATTTTTAATGCTTCTTCTGCAAACTTATCTTCGACATTACGTCCATTCTTCTCAAAATAACTCCGGATATTTCGTAGCATAGTAACTACCTGCTGTGGACCCAATTGCTTATTAGACCCATGGTTTAACCTCTCAGGTGATTTAGAAGTTCCTCGAAACCCGCGCACATCATTTATTTCTGCTTCCATGGACACAGCGTCCGATTTTGCTGCTTCAGATGATAAATTAGACTGTTTTTTGAATTCTCCAGCACTAAGATTCGGTGTCATCAGAGCCCGCTTTACTTTGCTAGTTCCGCACTCAGGACAACAGACCAGGTTCAAATCACATTGCTTTTCGAAGCTAGCAGAATCACTGAACCATGCTTCAAATGAATGTAAAAATTCACAATTCAAACTATATTTTATCATTATCTTTACTTCTTATACAAATGCTTCTTATTTTCTCAAATAGCATTATATCTTTCCATGGCAATGTTTGAATTTCTTTCCAGAACCGCAAGGGCAAGGTGCATTTCTCGGTACTTTTTCGTTTCTGATTTGTGAATTGACCGGTGAATTACTTAATTTTTGATCCTTTTTTATGCTTTCATTCCTCTGCCTTTCTGCGTCATGAGCAGGCTGTATCTCAATATTAGCTAGAGCCATCGTTACAGTTTGCCTCATCTTGTCAAGCATTCCTTCAAACATTTGAAAAGCTTCTCTCTTATATTCATTTAAAGGGTCTTTTTGTGCATATGCTCTCAAATTTATACCCTGACGTAAATGATCTAGATTGAGCAAATGCTCTTTCCAATTCTGGTCAAGGATCTGAAGGACAACAGATTTTTCAATATTTCGCATCATGTCTCGACCAAAGACTGCTGCTTTTCCAGCCATATGTTGATTGGAGGCTAATTTTAATCTGTCAACTATTTCAATATCGCTTACACCATCCTCTTTTATCCATTGTGCTCCTGGCACTTTAATACCTAGATGAGATTTCGATAGTGAGGCAAGTAATTCACCATCCCACATATCTGGAAAGCTGCCGGAAGGTATTGCCTCACTGACAATCCATTCTATTGTCTCCTCTCGCATACTTAATATTGTGTCGTGTACATCTTCAGTCTGCATGATATCCTTGCGTTGGCTAAATACAACCTGACGCTGGTCATTCATTACATCGTCATACTTTAATAATTGTTTTCTAATTTCAAAATTGTGGGACTCCACTTTTGATTGAGCTTTTTCAACGGCTTTGTTAATCCAATTATGGGCAATCGATTCACCCTCTTCAAGACCAAGTTTCTGTAACATTCCATCCAGTTTCTCTGAACCAAAAATACGCATTAAATCATCTTCAAGGGAGAGAAAAAACTTGGATGAACCGGGATCTCCTTGTCTCCCAGTTCTACCCCTAAGCTGATTATCGATGCGTCTTGACTCATGACGTTCTGTTCCAAGAACAAACAGACCTCCAGCAGAAAGAGCTTTTTTCTTCTTATCTTCAATTTCTGTAGCAATTTTTATTGCCTCACTAGAATCAGGGGCAAGTTGTTTTTCCCTTAATTTCATTTCAAGATTACCCCCAAGCTGAATATCTGTGCCTCTTCCTGCCATATTCGTTGCTATTGTTACGGCACCCGGTATCCCAGCATTTGCAATAATTTGAGCCTCCTCTTGATGAAATCTTGCATTTAGAACATTGTGGGGTATTTTTTTTCTTTTGAGTGCTTCTGAAAGGGACTCTGATTTTTCAATACTGACGGTTCCTACCAATATAGGTTGTCCTTTTTCACGGCAATCAAGAATTAAATCAATGATAGCTGCATCTCTTTCTTTTCCTGTGCGATAAATAGCATCATCCTCGTCTTTTCGAAGAACAGGCATATTTGTTGGGATAGAAACAACATCGAGTGCATAAATTTCAGAGAACTCTCCTGCTTCTGTTAATGCTGTGCCTGTCATACCTGATAATTTATCATAAAGCCTGAAATAATTCTGATAGGTTACGGACGCAAGAGTCTGATTTTCTGGTTTTATAGATAAATTTTCTTTTGCTTCTAAAGCTTGGTGCAATCCATCTGAGAAACGTCTACCTTGCATTGCTCTTCCAGTAAATTCATCAATAATAAGAAGATCTTCATTTTTAACCATATAATGTTTATCCCTCATAAACATCTTATGTGCTCTGAGTGCCTGGGAAATATGATGTAATAAATTCACGTTTGCTGAGTCATATAAGGTGCCTGATTGCAATAAACCCGCTTGTGTCAACAATGCTTCCGAATGCTCAACACCTATTTCAGTAAGATTAGCAGAACGAGATTTTTCATCGATTTCATAATCGTCAGAATTAAAATCGGGAATTAGTTTATTCACTTGCTCATATAATTCGATCGATGTCTCTGAAGGACCAGAAATTATAAGAGGAGTTCTTGCTTCATCAATCAAAATTGAATCTACTTCATCTACAATAGCAAAGTGATGTTCGCGCTGCACCATTTCTGCTAGTGAGAATTTAAGATTATCTCTTAAATAATCAAAACCATATTCATTATTAGTTCCATAAGTGATATCACATTTGTACGCAGCTCTGCGCTCATCATCACTCATCTGACTTACAATACATCCTACACTAAGTCCCAAGTAACTATATATTTCGCCCATCCAACGAGAATCCCGAGCGGCCAAGTAATCATTTACTGTGACGACATGAACACCCTTGCCTGACAAAGCATTTAGATATGCTGCTAATGTTGCAACGAGCGTTTTACCCTCGCCGGTTCTCATCTCAGCAATTTGACCTTTATGCAGCGTAATGCCACCCATTAACTGGACGTCAAAGTGTCGCTGACCAAGTGTTCTTTTCGCTGCCTCTCTAACCAATGCAAAAGCTTCGGGCAAAAGTTCGTCTAAATCTTCCCCTGCGGTTGCACGTTCACGCAAAACATTAGAAAGTTTAACAATTTCATTCTTATCGAGAGCCTCTATTTTTTGTTCTAGCGAGTTTATTTGTTCAATAACTGGGTGAAATTTTTTTAATACTCGTTCATTCGGGTCACCAAATAACGATTTTGTGATAGAAGTGAACATTATTGGATTTTCCGTTTCTGCGCTAAATATTAGCCCTTTTTACTTAAATGATAACGTTTTTTAAACACATTGTACGCTCATCTTAACTAAACAGAAATGGGGGTGCGAGCAAGGAATTTCAAGATTTTAGAAAATCTTATCTATCTGAAAAAAATAACTTTAGTAAAAAAAAATTAGTGTTGATTACGTACCAATCAAAAAATGCTTGCTAGACAAAAATTATTTCAATCTAGGTATTCGTGCAAGAACCCCCAAATAAAAATTTTTCTTAGATTTCTTGCTGTTTATGTAATATTTATGATAACTAATCTTTTATTTTTAATACATTTTCTAAAATAATACTAAAAGTAGGCAAACTTAATGAAATATCCTTTAAATAATCTTCAAATATTATCATGTTTGATAATTTTCTGCATATTTTTTAGTATAACTCACGACCCAGATTTGATTAAAAATGCTAATGCACAAATGAGTGAAGAAATAGTAGTTGCAAAAGTTAATGGTGATGAAATTCAACTTAAAGAGGTTCTTGACATTATCGACCAACTTCCTTTGGATTACCAAAATCAGCCATTAGCAAGTTATTTTGACCAAATCGTAGATGAAGTTATTAACACAAGACTAGCTGCAAAAGCTGGCGAGAAAAGTGATTTATCAGATGACCCTATAGTGATTGAAGCTATGCGAATAGCAGCTCAAAAAGTACTTGCAGAAAACTGGTTACGTATCGAACTTGCAAAATCTGTTACGCAAGAAGCACTTGGAAAAGCATACGACGCCTATGTTGCGGACGTGACATCTAGAGAAGAAATCAGAGCATCTCATATTTTGTTAGAAGATGAAAAAACCGCAGTCATTGTAATTGAGAAACTTAAAGAAGGATCGGACTTTGCTCAACTTGCGCGTGAGATGTCCACTGGTCCTTCTGGACCTAATGGAGGTGACCTTGGCTATTTCGGACGTGGGGCGATGGTGCCTATTTTTGAACAAGCTGCCTTCGGTCTTGAGGTTGGCAGCTTTACAAATACTCCAGTTCAATCACAATTTGGCTGGCATGTCATAATGCTATTTGATAAGCGCATCTCTGATGCAAAGTCTAAAGAAGAAATGTCACAACAATTAGCACAAAACATAACCAAAATTTCTTTTGCAAGAATCATCGAAACACTGCGAGCGAATGCTGAAATAGAGAAAATACCTCTCTCTAATATTCAGTCAGAATGGCAAAGAATACAGGAAAATATATTACAATAAGTTATAAGAGAAAGTTAGACTTAAAGTATAATTAAGGAATTATGTTTATTTCAAAAAATTTTGTAACATGACAATTTCAAAAATATCTCCGCTTGCTCCCAAAAACTTTCCGAAGATGCCCCTTTTAGCTGGGTTAGAAATGGCGACTGCAGCCTCTGAAATGAAATATAAAAACAGGGATGATTTACTATTAATGGTTTTTTGTCCTGAAACAACTGTGGCTGGTGTTTTTACCAAATCAGCGACGGCTGCTGTAAGTGTGTTGCTTACTAAAAAGGTAATAAAGAGTAATGATGCTAGATGTTTACTTGTCAATGCCGGCAATGCAAATGCATTTACAGGTAAAAAAGGAGAACGTTCTGCTATTTCCATACTATCATCTTTATCCAAAATATCCGGCTTACCATTAAGTTCAATGATGATGGCATCAACAGGTGTTATTGGTGAGCCGCTAAATGATGATTTGATTAAATTTCATTTAAAAAAGTTATGGGATTCGAAAGGTGAAGCAGATTGGTATCAAGCAGCTACTGCAATCAAAACTACAGATACTTTTTCTAAAGTGACCAGCCAAATAATCAATATTGATGGTGAAAATGTGCACATTTGCGGAATTGCAAAAGGCTCAGGAATGATAGCACCAGATATGGCTACCATGCTAGGCTTTATTGTTACAGATGCAAAAATTGAAAAAACCCTTTTGCAAAAAATGCTTTCACAAACAAATGACAAAAGTTTTAATTCTATAACCGTTGATAATGATACATCCACAAATGATATGGTCCTTATGGCTGCAACTGGCGCTAGCAAAGTTAACATCCTATCTCAAGGCCCAAATACGGATAAATTTGTTTTAGCACTGCAAAAAGTTATGACCTGTCTCGCTCATCAGATAGTAAAAGATGGGGAAGGTGCTTCAAAATTTATTACAATAAATGTAATGGGAGCAGTGAGCAATATTTCTGCTCATAAGATTGCCAAGTCAATTGCAAATTCACCTTTGGTTAAAACAGCAATTGCAGGAGAGGATGCAAACTGGGGACGAATTATAATGGCAATTGGAAAAGCAGGTGAGCCAATAAGAAGAGATTTACTAACTATTCGTATTGGAGGGGTATTAGTTGCCAAGGATGGCAAAAAATCGGAGGGCTTTATTGAATCTATGTTAGATAAACATATAAAATCAAAAAATATTACAATCGACGTTGATTTACAGACTAAAAATGGAAATGCAACTGTTTGGACATGTGACTTAACGCATGATTATATATCAATTAATGCTGATTACCGCAGCTGAGTTTGGAAATAAAGTTTTGTAGAAATGAAAGTTGTTGTTTCTTGTGCTCTGATTGATAGAGATGGAAGAATACTTCTATCAAAGCGTCCTGATGATACGACGATGGGTGGTTTGTGGGAATTCCCTGGAGGAAAAATCGAGACAAATGAAACTGCGGAGATGGCTATTGTACGTGAACTTAAAGAAGAATTGGATATTGACACGCATGAAAGCTGTCTCGCACCTGTAAATTTTAGCTCATATCAATACCCCGATTTTCAAATTCTTCTCTTATTGTTTATATGCAGAAAATGGCAGGGAATACCTCGTCCCCTATTCGCATCAAAACTCAAATGGGTTTTCGCAAATGATTTAAGAAAATATGATATGCCAAAAGCAAACAAAGATTTTATAAGTAACCTTCAGGATTTACTCTGAACCTAATATAACTTAATACCTCAACCTTTTTTATTCACATCAGATTTCAGATACTCTAAAAGAGAGTTTCTTGCACTTCCAGGGCGCATTGGTTTTTGCTGACTTTCGTCTGGAACCCACCCGGTGAGAGTAACGAGCTCAAAAGTTGCAATTATACTTTTATCATCATTTGAAAATTGTTGTTGGTATATCTGGCCTGCTCTTTGAAATAATTTTTTCGATGTAAACTGCCTACTTCTTGAAACGAGAGCATTGGCCTCGCCCATTCTTCTTAAGTCCGCCATTAATTCAAAAATTGAAGGGTACAAAACTTCTATTATATCTGAGTCACATACCGGGAGAGCAAATCCAGCACGCTGAAGTAACCCACCAGCGGCCTTTATGTCGACCATCGGAATACATCTTGCATATGCTCCTTTGCTTAACTCTATCTCTGCCTGAGTAAGGCAGGCTCGTAATTCTTGAAGGGTTCGACCTCCAAAAAAATTAGCTAGCAAAAGCCCGTCTGGTTTTAATTTATTACGACATTGGATTAACATTCCTGGAAGATCATTTGCCCATTGAAAATATTGTGATGACAAAATTAGGTCAAAAAAATCCATTTTCTGAGGGATTTCCATTTCGGGGCTGTGGGTAAATTTAGCCTTCGCATGCGCAAAGATGCCCATTTTTCTCGATACATCGATCTGATACAGCGTAAAATTATCGGTATGCTTAGCTGGAGACATTGATAATAGTTGTTTTGCAAGTTGGCCGTTAAAACAGCCAATATCTAGAATTGAGCTAAAATTCCGATTTACATCGTACAATCTATCAAGTAATCGGGTAATAGAAGCTTGTCGCAAAAACATTGTATCCTCTGGTTGGAACAAAGCCTTAATGCGGTTATTTGCAAGCATTTTATTATCAAAAAGAGTTTTCATTTATATTTCTAGACGATCAGCCAAAAGTAAGTTCATTAAATATATTTTCTTGTTAAACTGTTTTAATAGGGAATGATTTAACAAAATTCTTTTAAAATAATAATAAAAATAATTTTTATCTCTTTTTTTATGAAATTTGTTATTTGGAAATTTTAAATATTTAAAAAATATTTCTTAAATTGCAATGTTTGGAAATTGAATTTAAATAACATACAAATTAATCAAAAAAAAAGAGATAAAAATGCATAATCAAGTTGAAATTTATACAACAGATTTTTGTGGTTATTGTTATCGTGCATTACAACTATTAAAAAGCTATAATATTAGCTACAGACAATATGACTTGACTCTCGACAAAGAGGGAAGAAAAGCAATGTCAAACAGAGCTGGTGGCAAAACTTCTGTGCCACAAATTTTTATTAATAACGTTCATATTGGCGGCTCTGAGGAATTGATTGAATTGTCGTTAAACGGAAAACTTAAAGAATTGCTTAATTGCTAGGAAATGAATGATGCTTGTTGCAGCCGCACAATTTTGTGCATCCAATAAGATTTATAAAAACCAAGATATAATCGAAAAACTAACTCAAAACGCGAGCTTAAAAAACGCCTCCTTAATTTGTTTTCCTGAATGCGCAAATCTTATTGCTAAAGATCATCAAGAACTTGAAGAGAAAGCAGAGCTGGCAGACAATTCAGAAACAATTAAAAAAATTAAGTCGCTAGCGAGACGATACAGTATTATGATATCCGTTGGCTCACTTATATTAAAAAAATCAGGTCAAGAAAAAATACTAAATCGTGGTTTTTTAATTGACAAATACGGGGAATGCCTTGCTACATACGACAAAATTCATATGTTTGATGCAGACGTTGGCGATGGAAAAATCTATCGTGAGTCTGACTATTTTTTCGCTGGTAACCAACTAGTAACAGCTCAAACAGAAATAGCACACATTGGGCTTTCAATATGTTATGATGTAAGATTTCCTGAAATGTATCGTAAAATGTCACAGGCTGGAGCAGAAATAATTTTAACACCTGCGGCCTTTACGGAAAAAACTGGAAAAGCACATTGGCACGTTTTACAACGAGCTAGAGCAATTGAGACGGGCTGTTTTATTATAGCTGCCGCCCAGTCGGGAACACATGCAGATGGTCGCCAAACTTATGGTCATTCACTTATAGTTAATCCTTGGGGGCAGATTATTGCAGAGGCAAAAACCCTTCAGACTGAACTAGTCATAGCAGAAGTTAATTTAAAAGAGGTAGATATTGCCCGAAATGCCATTGGAGCCTGGAAATCGGATTAATCTTCTGAGTTTTTTTGCCGAGTGCAGTTTATGTAAAGTAATTCTACCTATCTTTCTGAGAAAGTGGATGATTTGTAGAGACTAACCCATGAAGACGTTCTGGACGTGTTTTGGTGTAAATTTGTGTTGTTGAAATGTCTGCATGCCCAAGCATCATTTGTAAACTTCTTAAATCTGCTCCTCTGTTTAGCATATGAGTTGCAAAGGAATGCCTTAGCTTATGAGGACTAACCCGAACCGGATCAATTTGTGCTATTGAAGCAATTTTCTTTAATAGGGTAGAAAATTTTTGTCGGGTTAATACTGGTTCACTAGGTAATGCTAGGAATTGCTCATGATGAGTATCAGGGCCTGCAACATCCCTTTTTTCCAGCCAGTTTTTGATTTTGATTAATGAAATATGTGTGAGTGGCGCAAACCGCTCTCTTCCCCCTTTACCACGAACCAAAATCAAGCTTTTTGAAAAAATTATATCAGCCCTTCTTACCTGAAGCAGTTCTGAAATACGCAATCCAGCGCCATATAAAATTTCAATTCCCGCTGACATTCTTAAATTGTCTGGTGGTGATAGCTTCTCTGCCGCCTCTAAAATAGAATATATTTCGGTCTCCAACAAACTCACAGGAATAGTTTGAGGAAGTTTAGGATTATCAAGCCAAGTGGTAGGATTGTCTGTTCTATAGCCATCTGACACTAACCACTTCATCATTTGTTTAAGAGCACTAATCCTTCTTGTGATGGTTTTTGCCGATTTGCCTTGTTTTTGCCAGTAGGATAGGCAGGAAAGTAATTCGCGCTCGTTGGTAGAAGAAAGGTTTTTATTGAAAATTGACTGGGTATGGGAGTCAGCTAAAACCAAATCTTTTTCATAAGCTAATAATGTGTTTTTAGATGCACCAGTTTCAGCTGCCAAAACCTGCAAAAATATATTAATTTTCTGGTCTTTTTTTATTATGGACACCCTATAATCCTAATGTTATCCGAAGGCTAGCGAACCAAAAAATAGGTCTGATTTAGTTTATGTATATTGTAAGTAGGTTAAGTTAGGTTTCAAGCCCAAAAAATTATGCTTCTTGCCCCCAAAATATTTCTAACAAATGTGAAGTAACAATTTCTTTAACTAAATCTTCAGCTGCTTCACTAAAACCTATTTCATTTAATGACTTTACAACTAAAGCCAAATCGTTTGCAGAAATATGATTTAGTTTATGCTTCTGAAACAATGAAGATATAATCAAAATTGTCTCTGCGGTACGTTGACCACCTGATGATGAGAGTAAAGCATTTTTCAACGTTGGTTCTAATTCTAAGCTCTCGTGGGCTGTTGGTTTAGCCGTCTTCATCGAGGCTGATTCAAGCCAATCAATAGGCACTTTAATCATTGATGCTTGGTCAAAAACAGGTAGAAGTTGCCATAAACCTAATTCTTGAAGCACATCTAAGGATGATTTTTCAGCTTTATCAATATTAAACATAAGTAATAACGGATTAATATCTTCAGATGAGTCTAGCATATTTTGGATAGACATATTTTGTAAGTCATCAAGCAAAATAATTTGCTCAAATTGAGTTTTTAATTCAATTGGTATAATAGGCAATGAGTCTGCGCTTAGTCGCGTTCTGGCAAGTTCAGCATAAAATGGCAACAATGCTTTACCATTCCCGAACTCAACCTCCTCCTTAAATGAGGCTAAAAAAAGAAAATCGTAATCTCTTTGGATTTCTGCTTGAAACATATTTCCAGCCAACGCTGCATAAATTTCCGCACTAGCTATAAGCCTTAAGTCACCTTTTGTGTTTTGTAATATACTAAAATCTGTCTCCATTTGACGTTCTGGATCATACAAACTGCGAATAAGAGCTGAAGCTTCATATGCTGTATCACTCTGTTGTAAAATTTGCTTCATAGCAAATGCTAATCTTGCTTCTCGTGTCGTATTTTTAATTAGATTGCTCGCTTGCATCATTGAAAGTGGAAGTTCTGAAATTTGATGCCATTCAATAGGAGCTTGTGCTAAATCCATTAAAATTAAATGAAGCGGTGTTAAAGAGGGCTGTGTTAGAATATTATTAATTGATTGAGAAGATTGAAAATTTTGAAGTAATGAAAAAAATAAGGGGTCCTCTTCTCCGCTTGTACTCATCAACTCTGCTAAAAACAGTGCATCCTCGTACGCTCCATCTATAACTCTGCACAATATCTGTACCTTAAGCCAGAAAGTATCAATTTCTTGTGATACTTTTTTATCTGCTTTGGTGCAAGTTGGTGAATCGTTATATGACAATAAATCATATGCCCCAAGCCATCTCTGCCAGTTTTCCCATCCTTTATCATCCTCAGGTAGCTTACGAATAAGATCTGCTAAGGCTTCCGATTTACCTGCTCGCGCCAGCCATTCCAACCGAGCAAAAACCAATGATTGTGACAACGCGCTGTTACCAGTAACTCCGCTGGGAGGCGCTGACTTTCTGATTATAGAAGAATAGACCAGTGAGTTTATTGTTTTAGATGACCCATAAGGCTCACTCACTTGATATAAATATTCAATATTTTCTGGCTTAGACCCGTTCCAAAGTAATATATTAAACGGCATTTCTCTCTGCTGCCAATCAGATATACCAGTTGTCACCAATCCCACACCAGATAACTCTCGCAAATCAACATTAACTGAAGGTGTGACGAGATTACTATTTTGTTGATTTTGTTCGTCGGCGCTGCTCGTTAATTTTGGCTGTAATGAACTTTCATCAATCTGCATATTGGTTTTAGTTTCTGATTCAACAACTTCCGTAGGAAATAGTTCGCTGATGAGCTTATCAATGTCAGATGTATTATCTTTAGAGGGAATATTATCCCGCTCAAATGTCATATTATTATTTAACACATCACTATCTATTAACTGTTCTTTTAGAATAGACTGACTAGCGTCATCATCATCTTTAATTTTGGATATTTCAGCACTATTTTCAGTAACGATCTCTGTTTGGTTGTCAGCTTCTTCATCTACAATAGTTGCTGTTAAATCATATAAATTTAATTCTGACGGGTTATTTTTTTGGATTACAATGGGCGATGTGTATTCTTCCAATGGCACTTGAGTCGGCGGAAAAAATGATTGTCGTGAATTTTGGGGAGAGTTTATGTTACCTTCCAAGTTAGAATTTCTATCATAAATAATGTCTTGAGATAATCCTGATTGAGATATAAAAAACATGAGAATGCTTGTCAGAAAAAACCTTGCCCAAACTACCATTTTAATTCCTGAATTTGCTATCATCTATGACTTCAGATACCATTTTAGTTGGTGCTGGTATATTCCAATTAGACAAAAAAACAGAGCCTAAAACTACGCTAATTATAATTAGCATTATAACTGTAAGAAACATCTTCATTTTTAGCCTCATTATCTTCATTCACTTAAAGCTCAGATTAGCACTTTAAACTCTAAAATCCATACTAATCTGAAATTTAAATAACTATTTAAATGATTTAGAATATGATTATGGCGTGAATGCGGCACTAAAAAATTGTAGTTGCCATTTATCTTTCTCCTTTTTTTATTAAGTTCTTATTTGCCGAAAGCTAGTAAGGTCGTTAAAAAGTATATTATGGAAAACAAGGAAAATTTCATTTTATCAAATACCGTAGCATTTATAGGGTTGATGGGCGCAGGCAAAACAACGCTTGGTAGACATTTTGCCAAAACGATACATGTAGATTTTGTTGATAGTGATGAAGAAATTGTTCAGCGTGCTGGGATATCAATTCCAGAAATTTTTGAGCTCAGTGGAGAAGAAAAATTTCGTAATATCGAAAATCGTGTGATAGCCGATATTCTTAAACGTGCCCCAGTTATTTTATCAACCGGCGGAGGGGCATTCATTTCTAATAAAATTAGAGAGATGCTGAATGATACTTCAGTTACAATATGGCTTCGTACAAAACCAGAAACATTATTAGCTAGAATGGAAAATCTAAACAACCGTCCCTTACTTGCAAACGGTGACCCGCTTTTAACGTTGACCAATTTATATAAAGAGCGAGAACCTTTTTATAAGAAAGCTCATATTGTTATTGATACAGACAATCTATCTACTACTCAATCCTTAAATATAATAATAAAGGAACTTAAGGATAGAAAGGTATTAAGGTTAAAATCATCTCGTTTTGAGGACATAAAATGACCAATGCTGAAAAAATAAATGTTGGCTTAAACGATAGATCCTACCCAATTTTAATAGGACCTAATTTACTAAAAGCTGCTGATACTTATCTTTATGATTTTGTGTCTAACAGACATTGTATCGTAATCTCGGATACTACTATTGGCCCTATTTATCAAAATTTACTTGCTAAAACAATTTCCCCAATTTGTTGTAAACTTAATAATTTACGAGTTCCTTCAGGTGAAAACTCTAAATCTTTATCTGTTTTCACTGAAATTTGTAATGACATTCTTAATATCGGAATTGACCGTAACACAATTCTTATCGCTCTCGGTGGAGGAGTGATTGGAGACCTAGTCGGCTTTGCCTCTGCAAGTCTTCTTAGAGGTATTGATTATATTCAAATACCAACTAGCCTTCTTGCTCAGGTTGATAGTTCTGTGGGAGGTAAGACTGGAATAAATGCACAAGCAGGTAAAAATTTGATTGGCGCATTTCATCAACCAAAAATAGTCCTTACTGACACTAACCTATTAAACTCTCTTTCAAAAAGAGAATTACTTTCAGGTTATGCAGAAATAGTGAAATATGGACTTCTTGGCGACGCTAATTTCTTTAAATGGTTAGAAAAAAACTGGTCTGATATATTAGACTTAAAACAAGATAAAGTAATATATGCAATCAAACGCTCTTGCGAAATGAAAGCAGAAATTGTTGCTTCAGATGAAACGGAAAAAGGAATGCGTGCTTTGCTAAACCTTGGTCATACTTTTGCCCATGCATTTGAGGCTATTGCCGAGTATAATGGAGAATTGTTACATGGAGAAGCAGTTGCCGCAGGTTTAGGACTAGCCTTTGACTTCTCTTATACAAAACAACTTTGTTCAAAAGAGGATGCGGCACGTGTTCGCTCTCATCTTGCACAGACTGGGTTGCCGTACAATTACGCATCTCTTCCAGCTGGAAAAGCTCCAATTCCTCAAATCATTGAACATATGAGAAAAGATAAAAAAACTGTTTCCAACGAATTAACCTTTATTCTGGCAAATAGAATTGGAAAAGCTTGTGTTGTCCAAAATATATCAGAAGAGGAAATTTCATCATTTTTTATTGCCAAGGGGGTCAATCATGTTTGATAATTGGACTTTGATTGTTTCAATAATTATTTTGATTTTTGCGTCAGGGTTTTTTTCAAGCTCTGAAACCGGTCTCACAGCTGCTTCTGATGCAAAAATGCGTCAACTTGCTAATAATGGAAATAGAAATGCGTCGTTAGTAGAAAAACTTAAAAATGACAAAGACTCTCTTATAAGTGCAATACTTATAGGAAACAATGCTGTAAATGTATTAGCATCGGCACTCGCGACTTCAGCGGCGATAGCATTTTTTGACGACTCAGGTGTTTTCATAGCAACTTTAGTGATGACGATTTTAATCACTATTTTTGCTGAGGTATTACCTAAAACTTACGCTATTAAAAATGCAAATCAATTTGCTCTAGTGGTTGCAACTCCAATTAGGTTTATTGTTCTAATTTTAACTCCTCTTACAATGACAATGAGATGGATCTCTCTTATTTTTCTTGGGAGAAACTCGGAAATTTCGGAAGATAGAGAAGAAGAGCTCAGAGGTTTGATTGACCTTCAAATGGGAGAAAGCACTTCAGAGCTAAAAGAAACAAAAGCGATGTTATCTTCAGTTTTGGATTTATCCGAGCTGACTGTAGATGAAATAATGACACATCGTGGCTCAGTATCTATGGTAAATGTAGAGGACAAACCAGAAGATATAGTCTCATTTGTTCTTAACTCACCTCACACTCGCTTACCTGTATACTCCGGAAAACCCGAGAATATAATTGGTGTTTTACATGTAAAAGACCTTTTAAGAGCTCTGCAAAACTCTAACAACAAAAATAAGAAAAAGTTTGACGTAGCCAAAATAGCTAGCCCTACTTACTTTGTTCCAGAAACAACATTGCTCGCTAATCAGCTTCAAGCATTTAGAACAAGGAGGGAGCATTTTGCAATCGTAGTAGATGAATATGGTGATTTTAGAGGCATTGTGACACTAGAAGATATCATTGAAGAAATTGTAGGTGATATTGATGATGAACATGATGTAGAACTAGCTGGTTGCACCGCGCAAGCAGATGGTTCATATGTGGTTGATGGAAACGTTACCATTCGAGATCTAAACAGGATACTAGATATCAATCTGCCTGATAGCGATGCATCTACAATAGCTGGGTTATTGTTATATGAAACAAGAACTATTCCTCTCCCAGGAGGAGAGTTTAATATTCATGGAATGCGCTTTCGCGTTATTCATAGACAAAATAACCAAATTACAAGTCTTAGAATATGGACGAAACAAAAACATGTTGGCCAAAAAAAATCATTTTCTACGTTACCCGAATAAAAAATTCTGCATAACTACTAAAAAAATTGAGGTTTAAAATGAATCTGCAGAACCCAAAAGATCGTAAACTCGTCCACAATAGAAATATTCACTGTATGGGTTATATAAGAAAAGATGGAGATTTTGATATCGAAGCTGTACTTACTGACAGTAAAACCTATGATTTCCCATCTGACACACACGGCATCGTCAAAAAAAATACGTCCTATCATCACATGAAAGTGAGAATAACGGTTGATGTAAATCTAAGAGTGAAGGATGCTCATGCGATAACAATTTCGGGTCCTTATCAAATTTGTCCAAAAGGAGCAGAAAACTTTAAAAACTTGATTGGGATAAAGATAGGCCCCGGTTGGAAGCGACGCGTTCAAGAGAGGATTGGGGGACCTTCCGGATGCACACATATCACTGAATTAACCGGGCCTCTTGCAACCACAGCCTATCAGACTATCGGAGGCGAAATATCTCGTCAAAGAAGGAGGGGAATAGAAGCAAATAATTTACCAGAAATTAATCAAGAAAATAATCTAAAAAATAGCTGTATAGCCTATTCAGAGACTTATAATAAATAAAATTGTGCTGATTTAAATTGATTTAACATTCAAAGCTACAGCATGTACTGAAGTATCTAACAAGGGCTTTAATACCCCGTAGATCAATCGATGAGATTGTACTCTGGTTTTTTCAGAAAATGCAGTAGCTTCAATATCAACTTCAAAATGACTTTCACCCCCCTCTTTTGCACCTGCATGACCATAATGAGCCGCACTCACATCTCGCACTTCTAAAAAATTTGGAGAAAATGCATCAGTTAATAAATTCTCAATTAGGCTTCTAGTTGACATCTTCTTTACTCTTTCATTGCAACTTGTAATTTATTTAAATAATTAAATGAAGATTAAATCTGTAAATTTAATCTATCACCTTGTCTTAATAAACTTATAACCTTAGTTTACCAATATGACGGAAGCAAAGATACCAGAAATAAGAGGACTCAAAGAGGAACCCTCGCAAACCAAAAAATGTGAAGCGGAACATTGTTTAGAAGATGGCATTTATCCCGCACCACGTAACCGTGACGATTTACGTTCCTATGTCTGGTTCTGTCTTCAGCATGTGCGCGAATATAATAAAGGTTGGAATTACTTTGATGGTTTAAATGGAGATGCACTTGAAGCAGAAATAAGACGTGCAACTACCTGGGAGCGGCCAAGTTGGAGATTCGGAACTGGAGGAACGGATTCTTATTATAAGAATTCCAGTAATTTCACTTCAGAGGATATATTTGGTTTTTTTCCAAATAATAATAAAGGAAAAAAAACTAAAGGTCAGCAAACAATGCCACCTGAAGAACGATGGGCTTGGAAAATTTTTGATATGGAGCCCTGTTCCGAACAAAAAAAAATAAAACAGCACTATAAAAAATTAGCAAAGTTAAATCATCCAGACAAGAATCAGGGGGACACAGGAGCTGAAGAACGATTAAAAGATATTAATATTGCCTATAGCATATTAAAACAATTATATCCCGAAGCTGCTTCAAAATTGAAATAAGTAATAAAAAAATTTTTGGGTGGATTTTATCATTGATTATCAATAAATTGACACAGATTTATAACATTTAATAGTACTGTATAAAACTTAAGCCCATCTTCAATAATTAGA